>JAEEHL010000033.1 GCA_016280825.1 Verrucomicrobiota bacterium | reverse complement strand
TCGATTGAGCCACCTGAGACGTTTTCGAACGAGACAGTCAGCGCAATCTGTTTGCCTGCAGGAACCGTCGCCGTATTATACCCGACGATTGTTGAAAGTGGGGAAACGCCAGTAAAATCGGAGTATCCCAAATTTGAAAGTGCAGAAATGGTGCAGTAAAGTGCAGTAGATACCGAGAGAGGACGGGTGGCGGCAGTCCTCTTGCCTTGCGATTTTCATGTCTACCCACTTGATTTTGCCTTGGGAAATTAGATATAATACCCGCAAACAAAGGATTGCAACCGGTATGATAGACATAAAGAGACTGAGGGATTCATTCGACGAGACGGCTGCCGCGCTTGCGCGGCGCGGCGTGGAGCGCGAGACGCTCGAAAAGGCGAAGGGGCTCGACGAAAGGCGCCGCGCCCTCCTTTCGGAGACGGAGCAGCTCAAGGCCAAGCGCAACGCCGCCTCGAAGGAGATAGGCAAGGTCGCCAGGGAAGGCGGCGACGTAGCGGCGGCCAAGGCGGAGATGCGCGCCGTCGGCGACAGGATCGCCGAGATCGACAGGGAGCTCGCCACGGTCGAGCATGACCTCCGCGAGACGCTGCTCATGATCCCCAACATCCCCGCGCCTGAGATCCCTACGGGCATGGACAGCTCCGCGAACGTCGTGGTGCGCAAGGTCGGCGAGTGGAAGGACCCCGGCTTCAAGGTGCTCGACCACATGGCCGTCGGCGAAAAGCTCGGCATCTTCGACTTCCCGCGCGGCGTGAAGCTCACGGGGACGGGCTTCCCGATAATCCTCGGCCAGGGCGCCAAGCTCCAGCGCGCGCTCATCCAGTACATGCTCGACGTCCACTGCACGCGCCAGGGCTACACGGAGATGCTGCCGCCTTTCGTCGTCAACTCCGACTCCATGACCGGCACCGGCCAGCTGCCCAAGTTCGCGGAGGACCTCTACCACTGCGAGATCGACGACTTCTGGCTCATCCCGACGGCGGAAGTGCCCGTCACGAACTACTACCGCGACGACATCCTCGCCGCGAAGGACCTGCCCGTCAAGCTCACGGCCTACACGCCGTGCTTCCGCCGCGAGGCCGGGTCCGCCGGCAAGATGACGCGCGGCATGCTGCGCGTGCACCAGTTCGACAAGGTCGAGATGGTGAACTTCGTGCATCCCGACACCTCCTTCGACCAGCTCGAGATTCTCGTCAAGGAGGCCGAGGAGATACTTACCGGCCTCGGGCTCCACTTCCGCGTGCTCATGCTCTGCTCGGGCGACATGGGCTTTTCCGCCGCGAAGTGCTACGACCTCGAGCTCTGGGCGCCGGGCGAGGAGCAGTGGCTCGAAGTCTCGTCGTGCTCGTGCTTCACCGACTACCAGGCCCGCCGCCTCAACTGCAGGTTCAGGGACGCCGACGGCAAGACGAAGCTCGTCCACACGCTCAACGGCTCCGGCGTCGCCCTGCCGCGCCTCATGGTCGCGCTCCTGGAGCAGTGCCAGAACGCCGACGGCTCCGTTACGATACCCGAGGTGCTGCGGCCGTACATGAACGGCCAGGAGCGCCTCGAGCCGGCGAAAGGCTGAAGTCGCATGGGAGGGAACGCGGCAGAATTCGTCGTCACGGCAGGCCCGACGCGCGAATACCTGGATCCAGTGCGGTTCCTTTCCAACCCGTCTACGGGGCGCATGGGCTTTGCCGTTGCGCAGGCCGCCGCGAAGCGCGGCTGCCGCGTGACGCTTGTGGCAGGCCCCGTCTCGCTGCCTACGCCCGCCGGCGTGAAGCGCGTCGACGTCACGAGCGCGCGCGAGATGGAGAAGCGCGCTGTCGAGGCCGTTTCCGCCGCGAAGGGGAAGTGCGTATTCGTCGCGACTGCCGCGGTCGCGGACTGGCGGCCCGCCAGATGCGCCGCTGCGAAACTGAAGAAAGGCGCTTCGCGCTCGATGACCCTGAGGCTCGTGCGCAACCCCGACATACTCAGGTCGGTTTCGAGAAAGCGCGCGCGGGGCGCGTTTCGCGCAAGGCTCAGGCTCGTGGGCTTTGCCGCCGAGACGGGCGACCCGTCGAAAGAGGCGATGCGCAAGCTGCGCGAGAAGGGGCTCGACTTCATCGTCGCGAACGACGTCTCCGCGCCCGGCTGCGGCTTTGCCGTCCCGACAAACCGAGCCGTTTTCTTCATGCGCGACGGATCGCGCGTGGAATTGCCCATGATGTCAAAACTTGAATTGGCACGTAGAATCGTGTCAAAGGCCCTTGAGGAGGATAGAAGATGAGAACAATGCTTGTTGCCGCCATGTGCGCCGCCGCGCTTGCGGCCAATGCAGACGGCATCGACTTCAACGCAGGCGCCGACGTGCGCGTGCGGCAGGAGATAATGTCCGACGTGCCCGGCCTTCCCGGCGGCGGCAGGCTCATGCCGGCCGTGAAGCTCGACCACAAGAACCATGTGCGCTTCCGCGCGCGCGCCTGGGCGGAGGCCGCATACGACGCGGGAGACTCCGGCAAGTGGCGGCTCTACACGCGGCTTACAGACGAGCTTCGCTGGTATGTGCGCCCGACGAAGGGGCCGTACACGTGGCCTGACGAGGTCGTCTTAGACAACCTCTTCATCGAGGGCAAGGGCGCGTTCGGCGGCTTCCTCGACCTCTGCATCGGCCGGCAGGACCTCTACAAGCTCTACGGCCTCGACCATCTTTTCGTCGACGGCACCCCGGGCGACGGCTCGCGCACCGTCTTCACCGACATGGCGAGGGCAAGGCTCAACTTCACGGATGAGTCTCACCTCGACGTCTTCTTCCTCTACAACAAGGACGACGGCGTCCTTCGCTGGGGCACGCACCGCGGAAACCACCGCTCGCTTTCGGGCCTTGGCGGCGGCGCGGAGCCCGACATGGACGACTGGGGCTACGGCGCGATATGGTCGAGCAAGCTTGCCGAGGCGCTCCCCTACAAGCTCTTCGCGATGCAGAAGCGCACGGAGTCGTACATGCAGGGCGGCAGGAAGCACCCGACTACGCGGCGCTCGCTACTGGGCACGAAGCTCGAGCCGCAGCTTACAGACGAGCTCTCGCTCCAGTTCGAGGGCATGGGGCAGATCGGCAGGAACGGCGAGGACGACTGGCTCACGGGCTGGAGCGCGTACGCCGGCGTCAACTGGAGCGAGAAGGGCGAGGGCGTGAAGCCGTTCGCGAAACTCGGTCTCCACCTCATGAGCGGCGACAAGGACGCCGCGCGCGAGGACGGCGGCAACCACGCCTGGGACCCGATGTGGGCGCGCGGCGTGAACGACTCGGAGATGTTCCTCTACGGCTCGCACTACGGTGCCGCGTGGTGGAGCAACATGATCTACCTCAAGTCGACGGTCGGCGCAGACATAGGCCGCCGCCATCGCCTTGAGGCGAGCACCGGCCCGATCTTCGCCGAGTGCGAAGACGGCCTAGGCGGCGGCAACGGCAATTTCAAGGGTCTCCTGAGCCAGGTCAGGTACGACATCCCGCTCTTCTCCGCAGGCGAGCGCTTCGAGATATTCGGCCACGTTCTTGCCGAGCTCTTCAACCCGGGCGACTACTACGAGACGGACCGTCCCGGCTGGTTCCTCCGCTGGCAGATAGACGTCAAGTTCTGATGACACTTCTTCTGGCAGGCGCGATCTTCCTCTGCAAGCCGTATCTCTACAAGATGCCGCAGGCAAGCGCGTATCTTGTTCGCGAGGGCGACGTGCGCATGCTCGAGGACCGCTACGACGTGAACGACCAGTGGTTGGCGAGATCGCTCCTTGGCAGCTGGAGCGACGGCGACGGCAGGTCGTTTGAGCTCTATTCGCTCGACAGCGCCGTGCCCGCCCTCGAAGGTGTGAAGACGCGCGAGGAGTTCGTCGGCTCGCTCGTCAAGATCGGCCGGCGCGACAGGGAAAAGCGCACCGCCGCTACCGTCGCGCTCCTGCCGGAGTCGTGCGTTGCCGAGCCTAAGCGCCTGCGGCAGCTGCCGCGCCAGTGCAAGGACCTCGTATATTACCCCAGCACGAACAACAGCGCGATTGCAGTTGCATTTCTTCCTAAGGAATCCGAAACGTGGCTTCTTGCGCTCTGGACGCTTGCCGAGGGCGACGACTACGACGCCAAGATGGGCGAGTTCATAGACAAGTTCCTGGGCGAGGAGCTAAAGGGCGTCAGCGTGCTCGTCCATGCGCCGACGCCCGAGGGCGCGAAGGAGCGCGAACTTCTCAGGGCCGATGCGCGGCATTCCGTCACGAACCACCACGAGTGGCACTGCACCGAGGGCGAGGAGTTCACCGTCCTTGACAACCTGGGCGCGAGGAGGGATTTCGTAAC
Source organism: Verrucomicrobiota bacterium (assembly GCA_016280825.1). Taxonomy (GTDB): domain Bacteria; phylum Verrucomicrobiota; class Kiritimatiellia; order RFP12; family UBA1067; genus UBA1067. Next base: position 21,606 of record JAEEHL010000033.1, on the reverse strand, counting down.
GGCGTTCACAAACGACCTGAAGACGATGCGCCGCAGGTACGCCGAGACGATGCCGAGCCCGCTTTGCAGCTCGAATGTCCTCTGCGTCGCGAGAATCTACTCGACGCGCGAGCAGTATCTCGACGCCGTTGACGACGGCATGGAGTGGACTGCCGCGTACTGGAGCCCGTCGCGCCGCGAGCTTGTGGCGCATCTGCCCGCGTCCGGCGAGGGGAAGCTCCTCGAGACGCTGCGCCACGAGGCGTTCCACCAGTATCTCTCCTACGCCACCGCGATGATACCCGCCTCGCCGTGGATAAACGAGGGTTATGCGCAGCTCTTTGAGGACGAGAAGCGCTGCGGCTGGAAGCCAGTCAACAAGGAGGACGCGGAGGCCCTTGCAAAATTGCTCCCCTTGGTCTTCAACAGCGACTATGCGGAGTTCTATTCCGGGAGCGACGAGGAGAGGGCTCTTAAGTACCGCCTTGCCTGGTCGATTGCGTACTTCATCGAGAACGGGGCGCCCAAGGTGCGCTTTGCGCCGTTCAAGGACTTGAAGAAGCGCTATATCGAGGTTCTTCTCGAGACGCAGGACATGCGCGTGGCCACGGCCCGGGCGTTCGAGAACGAGGACAAGTTCAAGCTCTTTCTCTCGGAATGGAAGAAGTTCTGGCTGGAGCAGTGAAGCCCTGCGTAGGCAGGCTCGCGCCAAGCCCCACGGGGGCGCTGCACCTCGGCAACGTGCGCACGTTCATGGTCGCGTGGCTTTCGGCGCGAGCGAAGGGCGGCCGCGTCATAATGCGGATGGAAGACCTCGACCATCCGCGCGACAAGCCGGGCGCGGCGGCCGAGACGATCGAGACCCTGCGCTGGCTTGGCTTCGACTGGGATGAAGAATACGTTCAGTCGGAGAGGAAGGGGCTCTACCGCGACGCGCTTGAAGCTCTCGTCGCAAAGGGCCTTGCGTATCCATGCGTATGTTCGCGCCGCGACGTGGAGGCGGCCCAGTCCGCGCCGCATGACGGCGACCAGCTTTTCTATCCCGGCACTTGCCGCGGCAGGTTCGCCTCGTGGCGCGCCGCCTTCCGGCATCTTAACCACCCAGCCACCGAACCATCCGACCACCGAACCACCATCCCCCGTCTTCCCTGCTGGCGCTTTCGCGTTGCCGAGGGCTCGCGAGTGGAGTTCGACGACGCATTCGCTGGGCATGTCGAGCAGGATGTCTCGGCGGTGCTTGGAGATTTTCCGCTTGCGCGCGACGAAGGCGGCGCGGGCTACACGCTCGCATGCGTCGTCGACGACATTGCGATGGGCGTTACCGAAGCAGTGCGCGGCGACGACCTCTTGGCGGCTACGCCCGCCCAGATCCTTGTCGCCCGCGCCATTGCGCCTGGGAGCGGCGCCATCCGCTACTGCCATGTGCCGCTTGTGGTCGGGCCGGACGGCAAGCGCCTTGCCAAGAGGCATGGAGACACGCGGATAGCGTCGTATCGCGCCGGCGGAGTGCCGCCGGAGCGCATCATCGGCTATCTTGCCGAAAGCTGCGGTTGGTGCGAGAGGGGCGAGGAGATTCCCCTTGCCGCGCTTCTGCCGCGCTTCGACCTCTCCACGGTGCCGCATGCCCCGCTTGTTGCAGGCGGCGCCGGGCAGCCTCGTTTTTGTTGACTTTGACTGCTGTTTTTATGTATAATGCGCACATGAAGAAGTTAATGGCAGTTCTCGTTGTGATTGCGGCGGCTTGGGCGGCGCCAGCCGACGGAGTGCGTTCGTACGTCGGCGTGGGGGCGCAGGCGCTTCTCCCCCAGGGTTCTTCGCGGATGCGACACGCCGTCGGCGGGGCGGCCAACGCGGGCATCTACCTTTCGGAACGCATCGCCCTCGAAACGGAGGCGGCGTGGCTCGAGAAATACTGCGGCCTTTCGGTGCGCGCCCTTGGCCATTTCTCGCTTTGGGAGGAGTTCGACCTCCTTTTTGGATGCGAGAAGTTCGATCCGTTCTTCACCTTTGGCGCGAGCGGGTGGATGCGCAGGGGGCAGGTCGGCCCTTCCGCCGGCATCGGAGCGTTCTACTACGTAGACGACGACTGGGCCCTCAGGTTCGACGCGTCCGCCACGCTCGGGCTCGACACGCGGCGCGAGATGGCGTATTCGGTCACGCTTGGAATCCAGCGCGCCTTCTGATGGAACGCCTTGCATATCTCCTGCGCAGGCTCCTTCTCATCGTGCCTACTTTCTTCGGCATAACGCTCGTGTGCTTTGCGCTCACGCGCTTTCTTCCGGGCGGGCCGGTGGAAATGCGCCTCATGCGCATGAAGGGCATGGGCGGCGGCGGCGAGGCTGCGGCGGTCCAGGCCGGCGCGAAGCCCGTCTCGGAGGAGTACAAGAAGCAGCTTGAGGCGCAGTTCGGCCTCGACAAGCCGTTCCTGACGCAGTACTTCGACTGGCTCGTGAAGAACAGGATGGGCATGAAGCTCCCGAGCTACGACCATCCGGAGAAGACGGTGTGGCAGCTCATCTCGAGCCGCATACCGGTCTCGCTCTTCTTCGGGCTTGCGTCGTTCGTCGTCACGTATCTCGTCTGCATACCGCTCGGCATACTCAAGGCGCTGAAGCACACGCAGCTCTTCGACGCGTTTTCGTCGCTCGTGGTGTTCGCCTCCTACGCGATACCGACGTTCGCGCTCGGAATGCTCCTGAAGACGCTCTTCCCCTCGCTTGACGGCGGAATGGCCGCGCCGATAGCCTGCTATGTCGCGGGGTCGTTCGCGATGCTTACGCTCATCGCGAAGAATTCCCTCCTCGACCAGATATCCGCCGACTACGTTCGCACGGTGATCGCCAAGGGCGCAAGCCGTACCCGCGCAATCTGGGCGCACGCCTTCCGCAACGCGATGATACCGCTCGCGACCGGCCTCGGCTCGGTGTTCACGCTGGTCTTCGCCGGTTCCATAATAGTCGAGACGATATTCGAAATACCCGGCATGGGCAGGCTGTCGTGGGATGCCCTCGTCGCCCGCGACTATGCCGTCTTCCTCGGGCTTCTCTCCCTTACTTCGATGTTCCAGCTTTTCGGGAACCTCCTTTCCGACATGCTGTACATGGTGATCGACCCCCGCATAGACTTCTCCTCGCGCTGATGCTGTCCTCACTTTCCAGAAAACGCCTTTCCGCCTTCAGGCGCATCCGCCGCGCATGGTGGGCGCTTATGGCGTTTGCGGCTCTCTTCGCCTTCTCGATGGCCGCAGAGCTCGTCTGCCCGTGCGACCCGCAGCGCGTGACGCCCGCTTCGGAGCTCGAGCCGTACTGCCGCGAGACGACCACCACTTCGTACGACATCAAGACGGTGCGCTACTCGGTGCGCGACGACGGCACGGTGTTCGACCGCGAGGGCCCCGAGGAGATAGACGAGCGGGACTACGTCGTGAGGCGCACGAAGAGGCCCGGCTACACGCGCGTCTTCATGGAGCCGAAGTCGCCGCCCGCAGCCACGACGAGGAGCCTGGGGCGCGAGCGCGTGACGTTCCCGTTCCGCCCGTGCCCGGGGCATCCGTTCGGGCTCGACGGCTCGGGCCGCGACGTCTATTCGCGCATCGTGCACGCAATGAGGATAGCGCTTCTCTTCGGGCTCGCGCTTGCGCTCTCGGGGCTTTTCATCGGCCTTGTGATAGGCGCGGTGGAAGGGTACTTCGGCGGCCGCACCGACATCGTCTTCCAGCGCTTCACCGAGATATGGAGCGCGCTGCCGTTTCTCTACGTGATGATTTTCATCGGCTCGACGCTCGGGCGCTCGTTTGCGGTGCTCCTCGTCTGCTACGGCATATTCAACTGGATAGCCGTATCCTACTACATGAGGGCGGAGTTCCTGCGTCTCAGGAAGCGCCAGTTCGTCGATGCCGCACGCGTGCAGGGCTTCGGCACGCTTCACATCGTCTTCAGGCAGATACTCCCCAATGCGCTCACGCCCCTTATCACGCTCTTCCCGTTTCTGCTTCTCGGCGCGATCGGCTCGCTTTCCGCCCTCGACTTCCTGGGGTTCGGCCTGCCGCCGATGACGCCGAGCTGCGGCGAGCTTCTTTTCCAGGGGCAGCTCTATCCCGATGCATGGTGGCTCGTGGTCTTTCCGGCGCTTGCGCTTTTTGTCGTGATGGTCCTTGCCGTCCTCATTGGCGAAGGGCTGCGGGAGGCGTTCGATCCGCGCCAGCGCTCGCGCATTGAGTAGGCAGTCTACGCCCACCTTGCCTTCCCTGCCTTCCAAACGTGCGCTCAGGCAAAGGGTAACCGTGCCTCCCAGTGTCGCTTCGTGGCCGCCTATCTTTGTTGTGTTTACGTCGCGAACAGGCTTTCTGCGTAGCGGACGAGACCCATTGCGTCCTTCGAGTAGTTGTCTGCGCCGATCTTCGCGGCGTAGTCGGCTGTCAGCACCGCTCCGCCGACGGTGACCTTGCAGCCGGGCAGCTCCTCATGCACAAGCCTCACTGTCTCCGCCATCGCCCCGACGGTCGTGGTCATGAGGGCCGAGAGCCCGACAAGCCGCGCCTTTTCGCGGCGGGCCGCTGCGACTACCGTCTCCGGCGGCACGTCGCGCCCGAGGTCTATTACCTTGAAGCCGTAGTTTTCAAGAAGCGCGCGGCAGATGTTCTTGCCGATATCGTGTATGTCTCCCTTGACGGTGGCAATCACGACTGGACCCTTTACGCTCCCCTTTTCCTGCGCTGGCAGCGCGGCGCGAACCACGTCAAACGCCGCGCCAGCCGCCTCGGCCGCCATGAGAAGCTGCGGCAGGAAGACGCGCCCGGCCTCGAACCCCTTGCCGACCGTCTCAAGCGCTGGCACTATCCCGCCGCCTATCACGTCGAGCGGTTTCGCCCCGCCTGCGAGCGCGGAGCGTGCCGCCGCCGCCGCGTCCGCTTTAAGGCCGTGCCTGATCGCGTCTGAAAGCGGAGACTCGCCAGATGCCGATTCCCGCGATTGCGCGGATGCGCGAACGGCAACCGCCGCCGTGGCCGGGGACCAGTCCTTGTTGGCGTCGATCCATTCGCCGCATGCCAGGTCGCGCGCGGTCAGCGCACGGAACGCCCTGTACGCCGTCATCATGTCGGCGGCGAGCGGGTTCACGATGCCCGCCGAGAGCCCGCGCGCGAGGGCCATCGTGTAGAATGCCGCGTTGAGAAGCGGCCTCGCCGGAAGCCCGAACGAGATGTTCGACACCCCAAGGCACGTGCGGCAGCCAAGTTCGGCCTTGACGCGGCCAAGTGCCTCGAGTATCGTGTTCGCGCTTTCCGCCTCCGCGCTTACCGCAAGGCAGAGCACGTCCACTACGAAGTCGCGTGGCTTAAGCCCGTATTCCGCACCGCGCGAGACGATCTTCTTCGCGATGGCGAGGCGGCCGTCGGCGGTCGGGGGAATGCCGGATTCGTCCAGCGTCAGGGCTACGACCGCGCCGCCGTATTTCGCGACGAGCGGCAGGACGGCCGAAAGCGATTCCTCCTTGCCGTTTACGGAATTTACGAGCGCCTTGCCGTTGTAGTGCCTGAGGGCGCGTTCAAGCGCCTTTGGGTCGGAAGTGTCGATCTGCAGCGGGAGGTCGGTCACGCTCTGCACGGCCTGGATGGTTGCGTCAAGGACGGCCGGCTCGTCTATTCCGGGCACGCCCGTGTTCACGTCGAGTATGTGCGCGCCAGCGTCGGCCTGCGAGACGGCCTCCCTCAGGACATACGCCACGTCGCCCGACGAGAGCGCTTCGCGCAGCTTCTTCTTGCCTGTCGGGTTGATGCGCTCGCCGATGATCACGGTGTCGTTCTCCGGTATCTCCACGGCTCGCGAGCCCGAGGTCACGACGGTACGCTCGGCTGGCATGGGGCGCACGGTGCTGGCGTCGGCGGGAATTGCCTTCTTTACCGCCGCGATGTGCGCTGGCGTCGTGCCGCAGCAGCCGCCCACGAGCGAGGCCCCGGCTTCGACGAGCGCGGCGACGTCGCTTGCGAACGCCTCTGGCCCGACGGTGAAGACGGTGCGCCCGTCTACGACCTGCGGGAGGCCGGCGTTTGGCTTCACGGCAATAGGGAGCGACGTCGCGGCGGCAAGTCGCTTCACGTATTCAAGCATCCTGTCGGGGCCGAAGCCGCAGTTTAGCCCGAGCGCGTCTACGCGAAGGCCCTCGAGAAGCGCGGCGACGCACTCCACGCTCGCCCCGGTGAGCAGCTTGCCGTCTTCGCCGAGCGCCACCGTCGCGAGGACGGGCAGGGACGAATTTTCCCTTGCGGCGAGGACGGCGGCCTTCAGCTCGTAGAGGTCGCCCATTGTCTCGATGGCGATGAAGTCGGCCCCTGCGCCTGCCCGCACCTGCGCGGCGAAGGCGTCGTATGCCGCGTCGAACTCGAAGTCGCCGGAGGGCTTGAGAAGCCGCCCGGTCGGCCCTATGTCGAGGGCGACGAGCCGCCTTGACTCGCATGGCGCCGCCTTCGCCGCCTCGCGGGCAATGCCGATGCCCGCCGCGACGACGTCTTCAAGCGGCGCGTCGCCGTGGTATTTCGCGGCGTTCGCCCCGAAGGTGTTGGCATATACGGCGTCTGCGCCTGCGGCGAAATACGCCTCGTGGACGGCGCGCACGTCTTTGGGACGCGTCAGGTTCCAGAGCTCCGGCGTTTCGCCGGGGCGGAGCCCCAGGTTCTGGAGTTGCGTGCCCATGGCACCGTCGAGCAGAAGTTTTACCGGCATTTTCATTTCTCCACAAGGTCGGGACATATCCACGCGGTGACGGCGGCGCACTCAAGGCCGAACGGAAGGTACCCGGCGAAGCCCAGCAGCGGCATCTCCCATATCTGAAACGCCTGCACGTACGGGACGCTATACACCCACTTCGCGGCGGCGTAGAAGTTCCACGTCTCCCATGCAAGCCCGCAGACGAGCGCGGCGACGGAGTATCTGAACACCAGCGACCAGTTGCCGGTCTTGATTACGTCGAAGGCGCTCTCTTCCTTGAAGAGAGCCTGCAGGCCGAGGAACACCGCGAGCGGCGAGAGCCACAGCAGGGGGAACGTCCACTGCGGCGCGAACGCGATGCCTGCGAGCCCGGTCGCGGCCACGGCGAACAGGAACGCAGTAGTGCGCCAGCCGCGCACGTCCAGCTTCGCCATGCCGGCGTAGTTTTCGTCGGCGAAGGAGTCGAAGGTGTGGAGGAACGCGGCCGTCGCCGAAACCGCAGGCAGCACGGACGAGAAGCAGATCGTGGCGAAGAACATGTATTCGGCGGCGCTCATGTGCGACACCCCGAGGTAGTACCAGTTCCAGACGTACCTGTTGAGGTATTCGAAGAACCACCAGAAAAGCGCGCTTGCGGGGAAGGTGAGAAGGTAGGCGCCTGGACGGCGGGTGAGCGGCGAAGTGCCGCTTCGCATCACGCAGAGCGCGTTGACGATGACGATGTAGCCGATCCAGAGCGGCATGTATGAGATGAGCGGCTGAACTGGCGACAGGCAGTCGAACTTGCCCCATGCAAGCACCCATGCCGCGGCAAGTTCGGCTACGCCTGCCCACCCCCACCACGGGAAACGGCGGGCGGCAGCTTTCGGGCGTTCGCGCCGTCTCCGCGCCATTGCCTTCGCCCATCGTACGACGAATGGGCGCATTGTCGAGATAGTGAAGAGCGCAAGGCCCAGAAACCACGGCCACGAGAAGGGGCATCGGTTGCTCCACAGCTTTTCCGAGTGGAAGCCCCAGTCTTCGGTACGCGGCGGGAAGCTCTTCACGCCTTCCCATATCTCGCTGTCGCCGGAAAGATGCGCGCAAATTGCGGGCACTCCCAGCAGGATCGCCGCGAGGACGGCGTAGTGGCATGCCTTCCTGATCATTTCCAGAAGTCCCATATGCCGCATACCGTCACCGCGACGGCAATGCCGAACAGGATGCCGCCCAGCACCTCGCGGCGCTTGTGGCCGAGCCGCTCCTGGAGCCGCTCTGCCTCGAAGGGAGCGGACTCGTTGAGCCGTTCCACTATGCGGTTCAGGAGCTTTGCCTGCTTTCCGGCGGCGCGCCTCAGCGAGACGGCGTCTGCAATCGTGATCGTGGCGAACCCGACCGCAATCATGGCGATGGGCGAGTTGAACCCGTCCGTAAGACCGACGGCCACCGACAGCGCCGTTACCAGCGCCGAGTGCGCGCTCGGCATCCCGCCCGACATAAAAAGATGGGAGAAGTCCAGCCGGTGGGTCTTCTTCCAGTTGGACAGCATCTTGAAAAGCTGTGCGAGGCTTCCGGCCGCGAAAGCCGAGATGAACCACGGGTGTCGCACGATCTCCAGCGCGTTCAGGTCGCGCCAGTCCTTGATTATGCCGATGGCGGTAATGATCATTGTTGTGTTTCCGGTTCGTTCTCAGGCGCGACGCGCCTTATCCCTATTATTGCGCTTACCGACTTGGAGGGGACCATGAGAAGGGAGCCGGTAAGCGAAACGCCGACTGCGTGAGGCGCGTCCACGAGGCCGAGAAGGGCGCGCTGCGCCTCAAGCGGAAAGTCTCCGTAGCCAGGCGAGTAGCGCTGGAGAAGCGATTCGCCCGGGGCGAGCTCCTCGCGGATTTCGTCCTCCACGCCGTCCATGAACTTCTCGATGAGCGCCGCGCCTGTCGCCTGCGCGATGAGCGCGTCCGCGCCGGAGGAAACCGAGACGCGGCGCTGGAACGCGTCGAATGCGGCGCCAATCGTTCCGCAGACGAGATACGCCGCGCGGCAGTCGCCGAGGTGCTTCGCGAGCGTTCCCGAAATCTCGATGCGGAGGCCGCCGGACCCAATCGCCCCGCCCTCGACCGGGAACCTGCGCCAGACGCGTGCCGGACGGATTGCCGCGAGCGCCTCGTCGCGCAGCTTCTCCACGCGCTCGGCGAGGGCGCCTTCCGGAACGGAGCGCCCCATGCGCATGTAGCGCGCGATCTCGGCGAGGTCAACAGTCATCGGCGCTCAGGATCGAGCGCAGGTTCGACATGATGCGCTCGGCGACTTCCGGCTTGTTCATCGTGTAGACATGCACGGCGTTTATGCCGTTGGCGAAAAGGTCGATGATCTGCTCCGTCGCGTAGGCGACGCCCGCGTCGAGCATCGCGTCGGGCCGGTCGCCGTAGCGGTCGACTATCGCCTTGAAGCGGCTCGGGAGGTACGTGCCGGAGATCTTGCAGATGCGGGCGATCTGCCTGCCGTTCGTGACGGGCATTATGCCGGCTATCACGGGAACGGTGACGCCGCGGTCGCGCAGCTTCGAGAGGTACCGGTAGAAGATGTTGTTGTCGAAGAACATCTGCGTCGTCACGAAGTCGAGCCCGGCCTCTACCTTTTCGCGCAGGTAGCCGATGTCGTCTTCCATGTGGGCGCACTCCGGGTGGCACTCGGGGTAGCATGCGCCGCCGAGGCAGAAGCCCCGCCCGGCCAGCGCCCGCACGAGGTCGGCGGCGTGCGCGAAGCAGCCGGGCGCGTTGCCGTCGACAGGAGAGTCGCCGCGCAGGCAGAGTATGTTCTCGATGCCCGCGCCCCTCATCGACGCCACTTCGCCCGCAAGGCTCTCGCGCGTTGCTGAAATGCACGTGAGGTGGGCGAGGGCGGGAACCCCGCACGACTGCACGAACGACGCAATCTCCGTCGTGTTCGCCTGCGCGTTGCCGGAGGCCCCGTACGTAACCGACATGAACGACGGCTTCTGCCGCGCAAGGCGCGACACTGCCTCCTTCACCGGCGCGAAGGGGGCGTCCTTCTTGGGCGGGAATATTTCGAACGAGACGGCTGGCCGCCCCCCTGCGAGAATGTCTTTTATCTTCATTTGCTGTTATTATATCAAAAAAATTGGTATAATACCCGAAAAACAACGGACGGAGCCGGAAAGCCCTGTGGAAACCAGGCACTGTCGCGCAGCCGTAAAAGCCGGAATGCGGAGCCGTCCAGACAACAAGATCAAGTACTCTCGCATGAGGGGGAAAGACGAAAATGAAAAACGAAGCAGTTGCCGCCGTATTGGCGGGAGTCTGCGCTTCGCTTTGCGCGGAGCCAGGCGGAAACACGAACGAAGTAGCGACGCTGCCGCCGGTCACGGTGTACGCCTCGCGCATTGACGACGCGAAGGACTCGATGCCCGCGTCGGTCGACGTATTCACCGCGCAGGAAATCGCCGCGAGCGGCGCGCGCGACCTGCCCGAGCTCCTGAAGAGGCGTTCGGGGGTCGACATCCACGCGATGAACGGCAACCCGATACTCACCTCGATAGCCATGCGCGGCTTTGGCGACAACGCCTTCGGGCGCGTGAAGGTCGTCATGGACGGCGAGGAGCTCAACAACGTCGACATGAACGCTCCGAACCTCACGAGGATACCTCTCGGGAGCGTGGAGCGCGTCGAGGTCGTCCGCGGGCCGAGCCCAGTGCTGTACGGCGACGGGGCGATAGCGGGCGTCGTCAACGTGGCGAGCGACTCGCGCGACTACGAAAGGCGCACGAAGATAACGGGGCTCGCCGGCTCGCAGAGCACGTTCGGCGCCAACCTGCGCACGAAGGGCGGCTTCGAGGACGAGGGCGTCGTGTATGGAGCCGCGTACGACTACCTGCGCTCCGACGGCTACCGCAGGCGCAGCGCCTACGACATCCACACGGCGAACGCGGGGCTGCGCAAGAACTTCGAGAACGGCTCGACCGTCGGGGTGAGGGCGAACTACCAGAACGCGTTCTACGAGCTTCCGGGGTCGCTCACGCGCACCCAGTGGAGCAGGTCGCGCAAGGCGGCGTACAACCGCGACGACTGGGCTCGCATCTGGAGCTGGGGCCTTGCGCTCGACTCCAAGATGGAGATCGCCGAGGACCAGTGGCTCAGGCTCGACGGCGGCTTCTCGCACCAGTACCGCCATGCCGTGTACAAAAGCTCCAAGAGCGACCTCGAGTACGACGCCTACTGCTGGCATCTTTCGCCGAGATACGTGAACGAGCTCGACGTCTTCGGGTTCGGCAACAAGTTCACTGCCGGCTTCGACTTCCGCTTCGACCGCTACGGCGAAGACCACCCGTTCAGCATGGGATCGCCCGTGAAGCGCCACTTCGACCGCGCCCGCTACGCGGCGTTCGTGCAGGACGAGTTCCAGATTCTCGAGGAGCTCTCGATCGTGGCCGGCGCAAGGGTCGAGAGGATCGACAACAGGTGGTCGAGATACGCGGGGCTTAGGGAAGACGACGGCGACGACTGGATGGGCGACTACGAGCTTGGCCTTGTCTACAGGCCGCTCGAGGGCCTGAAGACGTATGTCAAGGGAACGCGCTTCCACCGCTCTGCGTTCTGCGACGAGCTTAGCTACACGAAGGACGGAAAGTTCCTCAAGCCCGAGACGGGCACTTCGCTCGACGTCGGTGCGGAGTGGGAATTCCAGGAGTTCAAGTTCGACGTGAACGGCTACGGGATGGTCATGGAGGACGAGATATTCTACGACCCCGCGATCCAGCCGTACGGCTACAACTGCAACAGCCCCGCGAAGACGCGCCGCATAGGCGTGGACGCGGGCGCGGCATGGCGGCGCGACAAGGTCGCCGAGGCTGCCCTCAGGTACGGGGCGGTGCATGCGGACTTCGGCAGCGGCAGGTACCACGGGTGCGACGTTCCCTACGTTCCTAGCCACAGGGTTCGCGCCGAGGCGGGGGTGTGGCTCTTCGACGACCTGGAGCTGAAGGGCGGCTACACGTTCGTTGACAGGCAGTACCCTTCGGGCGACTTTGCCAATTCGCAGAAAAGGCTACCTTCCTATTCGCTCTTTGACGTCGGGGTTTGCTATTCGCCGTCGTGGGCGGAAGGGTGGCGCGCGTCGTTTACGGTCGACAACCTGCTCGACAGGAACTATTGCGACTATGCGGGCGTAGGCTACTACTACCCCGCCTGCGGGCGCAGCTTCATCTTCTCGCTCAGCTACGAGTTCTGAGACCGTGCGGGGTGGCGAAATAATTGCCTCGTTTCTGATCCATGCCGCGCTTCTTGGAACCGCGGCATGGTTCTACTGCCCGCCACCTGCTCCACAGGAGTCTGTCCCCATAGTCTTTGAGCTAGTCGAAGAGTCTTCCCTCTCGTCCCAACAGGGGTCTGTCCCCACGCCAGAAATTACGGGGACAGACCCCCAGGAGCCAGACCCCGAGAATCCCCCCGAGACACCGGGGACAGACCCCGAAATTGTGGGGACAGACCCCCTGGGGACAGACCCCGAGGACCCCCCTGAAACACTGGGGACAGACCCCGGAATCGTGGGGACAGACCCCAGGGGGGCGAATGAAGAATTGAAGGAAACTAGCGAAATTACGAATAAATCTGATGATATCGAAAGGGCGAGGGTTGTGTCTGACCCCGTTGCCCTTAATAGGATAGTCCCAGTCTATCCGCGTTCTGCCCGCCGCAAGGGGCATGAGGGGGTGGTCACTGTCGAGATCTCCGTCGCGTCCGACGGGGCGGTATCCGATGTTGCGCTTGTATCGTCAAGCGGGCATAGGGAGCTTGACGAAGCGGCGTCATCTGCGGCATATTCGGCCCATTTTGCGCCTGCAACCGACGATGGCGAATGCGTAAGCGGACGATTGCGCCTCACGTTTGACTTTAGGCTGGACCAACCGCGATGAAGAACTTTGCCAAGAGCGCCATTCTTCTCTTTCTCGCGCTGAGGGCGGGAGATTTCGTCAGCATCGCCGCCGGAATGTGGTTTGTGCCGCGCTACGTCTCGCCAGAGGACATTGGCGCCGTCCTGCCCGTGACGTCATACGCGACATTCCTCTCCCTCCCGTTTTTCGCTTTCGCAAGTTCGGTGATTAAGGAATCGGCCTGTCTTGCCGCGGAAGGCGAGCGCGGCAAGGTGAAGTCGCTTCTCCGCGGCGTCTTTGCCGCGGTCGCCGTCGTCCTCGCCGTGGTGCTCGCGCTTGCGGGCGTGACGGCGCCCCGCTTCCTCGCGGCGATGCGCGTCTCGGACGGCGCCACCGCAGCGCTTGCAGTTTCCGCCGCGTTCCTCGGGTGCGTCGCCCCGGTCTACACCGACGCGCTCCAGTCGCTCAAGCGCTTCCGCGCCCTCGCCGTCGTCGAGGTAGGCGGAGCCGCGTTCCGCTTTCTCGTGATGCTCGCGGCAATGCCGTTCAGGGCGCTTGCAGGCTATTTCGCAGGGCAGGCCGCGCTGCCCGTCTTCAGGATCGCCGGCAGCGTCTTCTCCCTGCGCCGCGACCTTGCGGTGCCTGCCGTGCCGTTCTGGAATGCCGAATCGGTGCGCCGCATGTCACTCGCGTTCCTTGCCGTTCTCGCATACCAGGCCTTTCCGATGGCGGCTTCGCTCGTCGAGCAGTCGGTTCTGCGCACGTCGCTCCCAGACGTCGACTCCGCCGCATACTACATGGTTTCCCGCTTTTCCGACTTTCTCTACTACCTGACGTTCCCGCTGATGCTTGTCATGTTCCCATACACCGCCGAAGCCGCCCGCAAGGGCTCGTCGACGCGGCCATACGTCGTAAAATGCTCGCTTGTCACCCTGGTCGTCGCGGCGGCCATGGCATGCGTCTATTCGCTTTGGGGCGAGAGGCTTCTTTCGCTCATGCCGCATGGCGAGGAATACGCCGCCTATGTCAATTTCATGCCGTGGCTCGTCGTGGCGACAGCGCTTACTTCATGCCAGGTGTTCTACACGAATTCAGAGGTGTCGGCCGGGCGGTTCAGGTTTCTCCTGTGGCTTGTCCCGCTCCACGTGGCCTATCCCGCGATTCTCCTCGTGGCGGCGAACGCCGATCTTCTGCCGTCGCTTGAGAGGGTGGTCGGGTGCTTTGTGGCCGCATCGGTGGCGAGGTTTGCATTTGCGGCGGGCGCGTTTTTATGATATAATGTCCGTAATTTGGAAAGGAATTTGACGAAATGAAGCACTCGCCTAATTGCATCAAGTACAATTTTGCCGGCCTTGCCATTCTTTGCGCGGCGGCGCTTGCCGTCCCTTCGGCCTCGTACGCGGCACTCAGCGCAAGAACATACATACAGGACGGCCTGATTGCGCAGTGGGACGCAATCGCCAACAACGGCATCGACGCCTCCGGCAACGACGTCCATTCGTCCTCGCCCTCAACGTGGAAGGAGCTTGTCGCCGGGGTCACGACCGTCAAGACCGGCACCCCGACATGGGGCGCGGACTACGTCAAGTTCACGGGAAGCCAGGCCTTCACGGTGAATAGCTTCCCTGCCGTCCTTACGGCCCTGCAGGCGTGCGACATGACGGTGGAGATGTACGTAATGCCCGAGACCTTCGTCGCCTCCGCTGGCTGGTTCGAAATCGGGCAGACGCAGGCCAACCCGCAGGACCGCGGCATCACCTTCGACTCGAGGGCCATCAACAACGTCCAGCAGGCGTTCGGCGCCCTTCAGTACTGGAGCGGCACCGCCTGGGCCAACAATTCCTACAACATATACGACAACAGGGCGAACTGGACGGCCTGCGTCAACAAGAAGAACTACGTGGCCCTCGTCGCAAGGCCTGAAGGGCTTGACTTCTACCTGAACGGCGAATTCATCCAGACTGCGCTCACGGGCGGCGTGCGGCCCGAGACGAGTTCAGTGCACATCGGCATGTACGGCCCCGGCAAGCCCAAGGCGAGATACTACGCGGTTCGAATCTACAACAGACGCCTCTCCGCCGCCGAGCGCGAGTTGAACGAGGCGATCGACAAGCTGCGCTTCTCCGGGAACAGCGCGACCGACATCATCGTCAACCACGCCGACAACCGGGGCAACACCGCTCCGTCCCCCGCGTACGGCACCATTCAGCCAACTGACGGCGAGACTGTCGTGTTCACCAACCAGAGGGTGGCTACTGCCGACCGCATCGACACCGTCCTCGGATATACGCACAGGGCGGCGGACGGCTCCACGATAGCGCAGGGCTCCGGCCAGACATACTCCTGCACATACGACGCCGAGACAATGAACGTCTCCGTCCTCGAATGGAACGTCCTTACCTCGAACAGGGTGACGGTAGCAGTGAACGACGCCCTCTTGGGGAGCGTCGAGGGCACGACCGATGACGGCTTTGCCGAGGAGGGAGACACGCTGACCCTTACGGCGGTGCCTGCGGAGGGCTGCGGCTTCATCCGCTGGGTGGGCGACCTCCCCGCCGGTGCAGTCGACACTGACGCGACGCTCGTGCTGCCCGTGGACCGCGCCCGCACGGTGACCGCCAAGTTCTACGACGCGGCGCTTCGCCCGCACTACACCCAGCTCGACTGGATCGAGACTTCCGGCCGCGAGTGGTTCGACACGGGGCTCAAGGTCGCCGGCTTCCACGACATCGAAGCCAAGCTCCTGCCGCTTGCCTGCGGAGTCTGCGCGCCCTCGGGGTCGAACGCCAACAGGACGAAATACAGGCTCTACGGCGGCGGGGACATGATCTCGACAAACGTGATGGTGGTGGGCACCCAGTGCATCTTCGGCACGAACGCGTTCTATTCCTCGTCCTACCACGGCGCCGAAGTCCTCGACGGAACGATAGAATACACCGCCCGCGCAGTTTCGAACATGACATGGAAAAGCGGGAAGACGTACACGCTCTATGCGGGCATGCCTACGTCCGCGGCGGTTTTTGGGTATCGCAGGGAGGCGGACGGCAAGATGATGCTGACGCTGAACGGCTTGGACCTCACGGCGGCGCGGCATCTCCAGTCTGACTTCGTCTCGACGAACAACTTCTTCATCGGCAACGCCAACGTTCCCGGCGACACTGGCGCACACCCGTGCAACGTGAAGATATGGTACTTCAAGATAAAGAACACCCACACAGGCGAGGTCCTGCGCGACTTCGTGCCCGCGAAGCGCGACGACACCGGCGAAGCCGGGCTTCTCGACCTCGTCACGGAGACGTTCTACGGCAACGTCTCCGGGAACGGCAAGGTGATCGCCGGCCCCGTCGCGCAGAAGGAATGGCGGGCGAAGGACGACGGGAACTTCGACTATTCCGTCGAGTGGACCGTAGGCGGCTACAACAAGTCGTCGACTCTCAGCAAGGTGCCGGTGCTCCTCAGGATATCGGAGAGCACGATATCGGGGTTTTCCTATTCCGACTGCCTTGAAAATGGCGCCGACCTCGCGTTCAGCTCGAAAAGCGACTTCTCCGACCGCCTGCCGTACGAGATCGACGAATGGAACACGACCGGCACGTCGCTCGTGTGGGTGAAGGTGCCGAAGCTCTCCGGCACGAACACCAAGATCTACATGCGCTACGGGCGCGAGACGGCGGCGGGCAACCTGCCTTCGACGGAGACCTGGGCCGACTACATAGGCGTCTGGCACCTGGGCAAGTACGACGCGGAGCACGGCATTTCGCCCGACTCCGGCCCGCGCGGGCTTAACGCGAGCAACGTCGTCGTGAACGGCACGGCTTCGCTGCCCGCAGGCAAGGTCGGCAAGTGCATCTCGCTCGGCTCCAGCAACTGGCTTAGGGCCGAGTCGCACGACCATTTCCCGGATATCTACGACAACATGCCGGTCAACTTCACGGTGGAGACCTGGTCGAAGAAAAATTCGTACATGGCGTGGATGGACATCATAGGCAACTTCCAGAACGTAAACGCGCTATACGGCGGCCCCAACCGCAGATACGGCTGGGGCTGGGAGGCCAGCAACGCGACGACCTGCCCGTTCTACTACGGCAAGACGTGCAATAATCAGAATACGGCAGGAAACGACCCCGTGTATCTCCCCGCAACCTACGCCCAAAGCGACTTTACCTCGTGGACGCACTTCGCCGCCACGTCCGACGGCTACACGCTCAGGACATACAAGAACGGCGCCTTTCTCCTCGGCAACACATACGGCGGGTACGTGGGCGGCATAGACAGCTTCCTCAAGATACAGGGCTCGAACAACGCCCCCGGGGGCTCGGCGGACGAGGTTCGCCTTACGCGAGAGCCGATGAGCGACGACCGCATCGCCACCGACTACGCAATGATGGTGAACGCATCGTTCGCAACCGCCGCGGCCGCCGTCAAGCTCACGGGCGACAGCATCGCCACCGTCGGCGTGCCCGAGGAATTCGCGGCCGAGGCCGTCGCCTACGGCGTGAACGACACCTATTCGAGGAACCAGGTAGTCACCAACGCCGCGCCAGAGTTCGTCTATCTTGGCGGAACGACCGACCACCGCGCCTACTGCCTCGGGTGGGACCTCTACCGCGTCGTGGACGGCGTCGAGACGTTTGTCCGCGCCTCCACCAACACTACGGTCGAGGGCGAGTGCGCGACAAACGCCATCGTCACCGTGCGCGGGGCGATGAAGATTGTCTGGCGCTGGGAGGAGCAGTACCTCGTCACGACTCGTCCGTCGGAGCACGGCTCCTTCAGCGGAGACGGATGGTACGCGAAGGGCGCGTCCGTCACGGTGTCGCCAGTGCCGGACGAGGGCTACAAGCTTTTCTGCTGGACGAACGGAGTGGCGATTGGGCCGAACATGCTCAAGCCGAGGCAGACGTACTCCTCTGTCGCCTCGTCGCAGACCGGCCTTTGCGGCATCTTCGTGCCGGAGGACTTCACGCCGACGATGTGGACGTACATCCCAGAGCTCTCGCTCCTCTTCGAGTCGGCGTACAGGTCGAACTGGTTCTTCAAGGGCGTGACGGCAGACGGGCGCAACCTCACGATTCCCGCGTCGGCGGAGCACGTAGCGCCTTCGGCGAACAGCACGCTTGACTTCACCGGGGCAATCAAGGATCTGTCCGGGGCGCTGTATTCGCTCGTCGGTTTCTCCACGTCGGCGTGGGACCGCAACCTTTTCTGGGAAGAGCAGGAAGGGGACAAGAGCAAGAGCGCAAAGGTGAACTCGATATACTTCCCGGAGTCGATGACGACGCTCGCCTACTCGACCTTGCAGAATTTCGAGTACTGCACGCAATTCGAATTCTGGGGCAACATCGACTTCCTGCCCCTGAGGACGTGCAACAGGTCGAAGAGGTGCCAGACTCTGCGCTTCAGGGGCTTCCCGCCGAACGTCGATCCGCGCGGCAACACGTTCTTTCTCTGCAGCCCGGACAACTTCCGCTTCAGGCTCTTGTACCCGGACTTCCTCGAAAACGCATGGCTGAACGAGACGAACACGGGCGTGCGCTACGAATACGGGGCGAACGTTATGACCGCCGCGGAGAGGGATGCGGCGCGCGCACAATACTACACGACATTCGCGTCGAACCTGACGCCGCCCTCGGGCTATGTCGCGCTCACCCTCATACCCAGGGAGAACGGCACTTTGGAAATCGTGCGCAAGGCCGCGCTTACGCCGTACACGCTCGACGCGAAGGCCGGCAAGGTGAGGCTCGGCGTGATGGGGCTCCCCTTCCAGATAGCGAAGACGGCGGCGATGACGCCGGCGTACGGCCTCCACGAGTTCCCGACGAACGACGCGCCTATCGTGGCGACTGCCCCCAGCCCGCGCATGGCGGAGCTCGACGGGAAGAAGTACATCTGCAAGGGCTACGTCCTTAGCGACAACCCGACCGTCACGAACAGGTTCTCCTCCACAGTCTCGCTCCAGGCCGACACCGCGCGCAACATCGGCCTAACGTGGATATGGAAGGAATTCGACGGCTACGGGCTTGTGATTACGGTCAAGTGAAAATGGCTATTGAAATTAACCATCCAACAAGGAATCCGGCCATGATGAACGATTGCGGGTGACCTTTACGGCAGTTGCTTCAAGCCGTGGGCACTCGGGAAATGCAATATCTATGCGATAAACACGTTTCAGCCTTTCCCCTACCTGAGCACCGGCGCGGCGGGTGCGCAGATATGGCACGATGCGGAGTGGCGAAATGTCGTCGCCGCGGATGACGAACCTCTCCGTATCCTCGCCGTAGGCAAGCAGGGATGGGTTCAAGCCCGAGTTTCGAGTTGGAGATATTAGTTGGAGTTTCGAGTTGGAGTTGGAGAGTGGAATTGTATAATTCCTTTTACTCATTCCGACTACCAACATTTTTAGGATAAATGCGCCTGTCACTTGCGAAAGAGGCGTTGAAATGATATAATGCCGCCCAAAAGACAATTAAAGGGAGACAACATGGCAAACTTGGGAAGATTCGCGGCAAGGGCGGCACTCATGCTCGCGTGCATTGCGCTCGCTACGTGCGCCGAGGCCAAGACGATTGGCCTGTTCAAGGACGCAAGGACCGGCATCGGCTCGGGCCTTACCAACACGCTCGACAAGGCGGGCTGGGACGTAATCTGGTTTTCGGCGGGCGACCTCGAGAACGCCCAGAAGCTCGCGAAGACCGACGTCATGTTCTTCGGCGGCGGCTGGGGGCGCTATTTCTTCCCGTCTGCGAAGGCGCGGCTCAACATCATACGCTATGTCGCCTCGGGCAAGGGCGCGCTCGTCGCGGGCTTCCGCTCCGGCTACGTGCGCACTGCCAACAGGCCAATGTTCCCGGAGATCGGCGAGGTCTATAACCGCGTGCAGAGCGCGTGGATAAGCCCCGAAGGCAACAGCCCCCTTGCAAAGGCTTTCAAGGGCAAGACCGTGGCGTTCGGCGGCCATGACCACCTCTGCATCCGCGTGGGCGAGCAGGGCGAGGAGTTCTGCTCGTGCGCGGGCGACCCGGTCGGCGCGTTCGGCGACTACTTCTGCGGCCGCGTAGTCGTCTTCGGCGCCCACTTCTCGTACCAGATGGTGGACGAGACGCGCGAACCGGCGGAGAGGCTGTTCCTCGCGTGCCTCAAGTACCTGACGGGCCAGTCGGCGCCTTCCGAGGGCGAGGCTGCGATCGCGATGCGCAAGGCGGAGTCGCAGTTCATCCGCCGCGAGCTCGGCTGGACGTACTGCATCGACGACCGTGGCCCCGACCGCCGCCCCGGAATCCTGCCCGAGTGGCGCGACAGGACGACGAGCGAGCCGGACGCGCTTGCCTACAAGCTCGAGTACTACGCGACGTTCCTCGCAAAGCTTGACGCCGACAAGTGCCGCAACATGGCCAAGAGGCTGAAGACGGCAACGGACAACGTCCGCAGGAAGACCGACGAGCAGATGAAGGCCGTGAAGGCGTCCGTCGCGAAGATGGACATCGGCGACCTTGCGATAAAGTACGTCACAGGCGGCACGTTCTTCGACCTCGAGAAGTTCAAGTCGACCATCAAGGGCCAGGTGAGGGAGTCTGAGCTTGCGGCGGCGAGGAAGCTCATCGACGAGATGCGCCCGAAGGTGAAGGCGGCGAAGGCCGCCGCGCTCGCAAAGGAGATAGCGGAGGACCTTAAGCTAGTCCCCGGGCTCGTCGAGAGGCTTTCGACGTCGAAGTGCCCAAAGGCGCGCTACGAAGCCGCGCTTGAGCTCGGGCGCATCTCGCCAGACGACAAGGCGGCGGTCGACGCGCTCGTGAAGGCGATCGACGACGAGGACGAGAAGGTGCGCACCCAGGCAATCATCTCCCTCGGCTGGATGCAGGCGAAGGGGGCGGTGGATGCGCTCGTGAAGACGGCATCGACCTCGAAGTGCCCGTTCCTTCGCCGCCGCGCGATACAGGCTCTCGGCCTGATCGGCGACCAGAAGGCGATTCCCGCCGTCATGAAGGCGCTTGACGACGCCGACGGAAGGGCGGCGAGGTGCGCGATCATCGCGCTCGGCCACCTCAAGGCGACGGCTGCCGTCGAGAAGCTTCTTGAGATCGCCGAGAACGACAAGGCGAAGAAGCCAGACCGCACGGCTGCGATCATCGCCCTCGGCGACATCGGCGACGCCCGCGCGAAGGAGAGGCTGGAGAAGATCGAGGAGGCCGCAAAGGACATCGTCAAGTCGAGGCGCGGCGGCCACCCGCTCACGAACTACCTTTCCGACAGCTCTTCGATCGGCATAAAGATCTCGAGCGGCATTGCGCTCAAGCGCCTTGCGGAAGGCGGCAGGAAGGCCCCCGGCGTGAAACAGCCCGAGGAATACCGCTCGAAGGCCTCCTTCTACGCAATCACCGGAAGGTTCAACGCCTTTGCCGGCCGCACCGAGACGGTGAGAGGGCCTTTCGAGGGCATCAACCAGAAGTTCCTCTGGGCGCACGTCAAGGACGCAGGTTTCACCGGCATCCACAACGCCTGGGGCTGGGCGGGGTGGAACCCCGAGAAGTTCTCCGAGGTGGTGCGCGAGGCCGACGACCTCGGGCTTCTCTGGATCGACGTCATGCCCGGGCGCTGGGTGTACTGCGACTACGCCTCGATGGAGGCGAATTTCCTCGAGTTTGACGACGTGCCGGCCTACCGCGGCGTCTGGGCCGAGGAGACATGGCCCGAAATGGGCGGCAACCGCGCCGAGTTCAAGGCGTTTCTCGCCGAGCGCTACGGCAAGGACTGGGCGAAGACGCTTAAGCTTAGCGACGCTGAGGTGAAGGAGATCGACAACCTCGCCGACTGGATCGCCTTCGGCACCAAGGGCCCCGACAAGCCGCTTGAGAAGGGCTTTGCCCCGCCTTGGGACGGCGCCCTCAGGACGCTCATCATCGAGTTCAACGCCATGCTTCTCGAGAAGGGCTGGCACGAGTCGCAGGAATACCTGCACGCCCGCCGCAAGGGGTTTGCACAGACGTTCGTGATCTCCACGGCCGACCCCATCAAGTTCGTCGGCGGCATGCAGGCGGTTGAGAGGCTTGATTC
>JAEEHL010000032.1 GCA_016280825.1 Verrucomicrobiota bacterium | reverse complement strand
GAGATCGAGCTTGCCCATCTCCGAACGCATCGTCGTCTGGGCGAGCTGGACGGAGGCGAAAAGGTAGTTCGAGATGCCGTAGGAGGCCTTGGCGGGATCCATCACCTGGAGGTAGAGGATGCCGTCGACCTCGACGGTGATGTTGTCGCGCGTAATGCACTGCTGGGGCGGAACGTCGATGGCCTGTTCCTTGAGCGTGTGACGGTAGGCAACGCGGTCAAGGAGAGGCACGAGGATGTGGAAGCCGGCCTCCAGGGTGCCGTAGTACTTGCCAAGGCGTTCGATGATGTAAGCCTGGCGCTGCGGCACGATGCGTACGCATTTTGCGAGAACGACGACAATTGCGAAGAGCAGAACATAGACTACTACCACCTGCATGACGATTATCCTCCCATGGTTGGATTTTGTTGTTGCTTGCCGGGCCACACGACCCGGGAAAGGCATGAACGAATTCCGTGTCAAAGGCCCTTCACGATGAGAGTGAGGCCTCTGCGCGCAGTGATGACCGCCCGGGTTCCGGGCGTGATCGACTCTTCGGATTCCGCATCCCAGTTGGTGCCGTTGAGCTCGACTTTGCCGACCTTGCCCGGCGCTATTGCCTCGACAACGGAGACCGTTCGTCCAACGCAGTCCGCGCTGCCCGACTCCGCCGTGTCGTCATTCAGCACGACTCTGCCACCTGCCCACGTCTTTCGGAACAGCACAAGCGAAAGGAGCGAGGAGAGCGCAAAGACCAACAGGGCGATGCTATCGGGCATTCCGCCGGCAAAGAGTTTCACGATGCCCGTAATTATGGCGCCGAAACCAAAGAATATGATGACGAAACCCGGGACGACGAACTCGGAGACCGCGAGAATCAGACCGAGCGAGAGCCAGAACACATATGACATTGCGCTGTTCCTTATCCTTTTATGGGGTGACTAACCGTTGCGGACTGCATCGTAGATGCTGCGGCCGTGAACGGCTGCCTGCATCTGCTGCATGCGCCAAGTCTTGCGGCGGCCATGCGCGATGACATGGTAGCCCTTGGTGAAGAAAAAAAGCATGTCAAGGCAGTGGGCGGCGTGGTAGCAGGCGCCGCGCCACAAGCCGGCTTCGTTCGCGTCGGCACCCGAAAAGGCGCGGATGGCGAGCTGAAGCCAGAAGCGGCAGTAGGTCTTCACCCCCAGTACGTCGAAGCCGCACTGGAGCAGATTGAACATCTCCCGCTCGTTGTATCCTCCCGCCTGCCGGCCCCCGAAGAGGGAGAGGAGGCTGAAGCGGCGGCGGTACTCGCAGCCGACGATCAGATAGCCGGGCGACTTGAGAATCCGATGGCACTCCCGGACAAGGGGCATGTCCTTCTCCGGGCTGCCGGCAAGATGGCCGCGCGCAAGCACGACGACATCGAACTGCTTGTCCTCGAAGGGAAGCTGATCGCCGACTCCGACCTGAAGGACATCCTCATGAAGCACGGCCGCAGCCTGACGTCGCTCGATGCCGGTCCAGACAGTCGACGTCCAGTAGCCGCCAAGCTCCCGGAGCTTCTGGCTCGAGACGGGGTTGTGGAAGCCGAGATCCAGGCAGGACGCCGTCTCGATGCCCTGGGATGCGAGCATGCGCGCAACGGTGTCGATCTCCATGCGGCCAGGGAGATCGACCTTGTAGGCGGCGGCAAGCTGTGCGGCACGGTCGTTTACGGTGTCCATTCCGATCCTTCGTGTGGGACAAGCCCGGAATGCGAAATCAATGTTCTTGCGATGGCAAAAACCAACGCACTTCATTTTACCAAATTCGGCATGTTTGACAAGCA
Source organism: Verrucomicrobiota bacterium (assembly GCA_016280825.1). Classification (GTDB taxonomy): domain Bacteria; phylum Verrucomicrobiota; class Kiritimatiellia; order RFP12; family UBA1067; genus UBA1067. Next base: position 1,183 of record JAEEHL010000032.1, on the reverse strand, counting down.
ATCTGTACGGGCAGACCGGCAGGGGAAGGAATCAGGCGATGACGATTCCCCTTTCGTCCGCCGTGGCACGAACCGTCGCACCTGGCGGGTAGTCGCCCGCAATAATGCGCCGCGCGATCGGCGTCTCCAGCTCACGCTGGATGGTCCGGCGGATCGGCCGCGCACCGTAAACGGGGTCGAAGCCCGCCTTCGCAAGCGCCGCGACGGCTTCGGGCGAGACATCGAGCTTGAGCTCCTGGTCTTCAAGGCGCACCGCGAGATCCTTGAGTTGCAGCTCGACGATCTTGGCGATGGCCGACTGCCCGAGCGGACGGAAGAGAATCGTCTCGTCGAGTCGGTTGAGGAACTCGGGGCGGAACGTCCGCTTCAGAAGTTCCGAGACCTGCCCGCGCGTTTCGTCGGAAATCGTATCGGCCCCTTTGTCCATGGCGCGGGAGATGAACTCGCTTCCGAGATTGCTCGTCATGATCAGGATGCAGTTCTTGAAGTTCACCGTGCGGCCGTGGCCGTCCGTGAGGCGGCCGTCGTCGAGAACCTGCAGGAGGACGTTGAAAACGTCCGGATGGGCCTTTTCGACCTCGTCGAGCAATACGACGCTGTAGGGCTTCCGCCGCACGGCCTCAGTCAGCTGGCCACCCTCTTCGTAGCCGACGTAGCCGGGGGGCGCGCCGACAAGACGGGAGACCGCGTACTTCTCCATGTTCTCGCTCATGTCGATTCGGACCATGCAGTCCTCGGAGTCGAAGAGTTCGGCGGCGAGGCGCTTGGCGAGCTCCGTCTTGCCGACGCCCGTCGGGCCGAGGAAGAGGAAGGCGCCGATGGGGCGCCGGCTGTTCTGGATGCCGGCGCGGGCGCGCAGGACGGCGTCCGCGACCGCTTCGATGGCCTCGTCCTGGCCGATGACGCGCATCTTCAGGGCGTCGCCGAGCTTGAGCAGCTTCTCGCGTTCGCCCGCCATCAGGCGCTGCACCGGCACGCCGACCCAGCGCGAGACGACTTCGGCAATCTCCTCCTCGGTCACCTTCTCGCTGAGGAGCGAGGCGCCATGGCCGTCGCCGAGCTTCGCCTGCGCCTCGGCGAGCTTGCGCTCGAGTTCGGGAATCGTGCCGTACTTCAGCTTCGCGGCGCGCTCGTGGTCGTAGGCGCGCTCGGCGGCCTCGTAGTCGGTCCGCGCCTTGGCGAG
>JAEEHL010000003.1 GCA_016280825.1 Verrucomicrobiota bacterium | reverse complement strand
GGCAACGGATGCCTTTTCTTCGCCAAGGTCACGGAGGGCAGCGGCAGCAACACTGGCGCAAAGGCGACTACGGCCATAAACGGCGGCACGTTCATCGGGTGCACCTCCATGAAGGAGACGGACTCCACCTACACGAAAGCATATGTCACTGTCGCGAGCGGCATTTCGCTGAACGGAACGGTGGCGAACGTCGGCGCAAACGGCTACTCGTCGCTTTCCGCGGCGTTCGCCACGCTGCAGAACGCCGACACGGCGGACATCGACCTCGCGGTAAATTCGTACACTCCCATTTCGTCTACACATCAAGTGTCTCCAGCCAGAAGATGGAGCGACCCGGAGCGTTCCACGGACGTCATCGAAGTCGCCTCCGGCAAGAGCGCCGAGGTCAGCGCAGACGGCTACGTCGTCGACGCGAACCTCTCGGTTGCCGGCACGGTCCTTCTCGACGGCGGATACTACACGGGCGAGATAACTCCGCTTCAGGGCGGCACGATACAGGCGACGGTCGGCACGAAGTTCAAGAACGAGCCAGTCGGCGTGCTGCCCGTCGGGAGCGCCGCGATACAGGTCGACGAGAACGGCGACTACGTGGTGGAGGAGCTTTCGTCTCTCTCGGTGATAGTGGCCACCGACGCCGCGCAGCAGTACGGCGCGGGCGTCATTTCGTACGGAGTCGACGACAACGTCACGTCCGGCACGGCGAAGACGTATACGGCGCCTGCCGAGGAGATACTTACCGAGGCCGAGACCACTAAGGCCGTCTGCACGGGCTGGAGCCTCTATGCCGCGAACGCGGCGACCGGGGAGAACGACCTTGTGCGCGAGTCGTCGTCCGGCGCCCTTGAGGGCGAAAGCGCCACGACGTGCATCGTGACTCCCGCCTCAAGCGTGCTTACGCTCGTCTGGCACTGGAAGATCCAGCACTATGTGGCGCTCGCGTCGGAAGATCCGGCGAAGGGCTCTGTCTCCGGCAGCGGGTGGCACGACGAGGGCGCGGAGACGTCGGTCTCGGCGACGCCCGCCACGTACTATGTCTTCTCGCGCTGGACCGGCGACACCGATGTCCTCGAGAGCGCCGCTGAAACGCCCGCGGCGTTCACGCTCGAAGGCCCCGTGTCGCTGACTGCCGAGTTCCGGCCCGCGATAGAATGCACGTTCAAGTACGATGGCAAGGCGGTCGGGCAGGGCGACGCGGCCGTCTCGCAGGTGACGAGCGAGGAGTTCGTTGACAGCGTGAACGGCGTCGTGGAGTGCGCCGCGGCGGAGTACGTCTTGCTCGGCGGAACAGTCAACCACCGCGCGCTTTGCCTGGGGTGGGACCTCTACGAAGTCGTGAACGGCGAGGACGTCTTCGTGCGGGCATCGACTAACACGGCAGTCGTTGGCGAGAACACGACGAACGCGCTCGTCACGATCACTGGCGACATGAAGCTCGTATGGAACTGGGAAGAGCAGTACCTGATAACGGCGGGCGCGGACGCGGGCGGCGGCAGCGTGACAGGCGGCGGATGGAGCAAGGCGGGCGCCGGGTTCCGGCTCACGGCCGTTCCTGACGAGGGCTACAAGTTCCTCTGCTGGGCGCAGGGCGTCGACACCTCCATCGGCATCTGCTCGGCGTCCATAACCTATGGTTCGCTTACGTCGGCTCGCACGTCTCCGTTCGTCGCGGTGTTCGTTCCGGAGGAATACGACACGCCGGACTGGCTCTATCTGCCGGACCAGGCAAGGATGGTGCAGATGGCGTCGCCTCACTGGACGTTCCGTGCTACGAAAAGCGGAGTGTCGAACCTCTACATACCTTCTTCGTCAAGCCACATCGCCCCGTCGTCGGCCGCCGTGCTTGACTTGCGCGGCTCGATAAGGGACGTCTCGGATAATTCCTATTTGCTTAAGGGGTTCACCGCGTCGGAATACCAATATACGCTTTTCCACGAAGGCCTCGGCGGGACGCAAACGACCAAGGTTTCGGGCATGGTACTTCCCGAAAGCTTTAACTATGCAGGGGTGGGGACGCTGCAGCACCTCTCGAACTGCGTGTACTTCGACTTCCTCGGCGACATGTCGAGCGTACAGACGAGGGCGTTCTACAACGCGTCGAAATGCAAGTGGATGCGCTTCCGCTACTTCCCGCCGGGCGTGCCGGACGAGTCCGACTATACTTTCGCGAACTGTGGCGCTGGGAACTGGAAGTTCAAGATCGAGTACCCGGACTTCCTTGAAAACGCCTGGCTCTGCGCCTACAACGTAGGCGCGAGATACGACTACAAGGATGTCATGACGGATTCGCAGAAGGCGACTGCTCTCTCCACCTACCGGAGCGTGTTCGGCTCTGGCGCGGCGGAGCCGCCTGGCTATGCGTTTCTCAACATCCTGCGCCCGAACACGCGCTACTGCGCGCTTGTGCCGTACACGCCGGCGGTGAAGCCCGGAAAGGTCGCCCTCGGCATGATGGGGCTTCCGTACGGCATAGCGAGGGCGGAGGCGATGTCGCCTTCGTACGGCTACCACGAATACGCGACGGGCGAGGACATCGTCGTGACGGCGCCGCAGCAGTTCACGACGTTCACGAACGCGCCCTATCTCTGCAAGGGATACGTCTTGAGCAGCAACCCCGCCGTCACGAACCGCTACGTCTCTTCGTTCACGATATCCGGCGCGGAGGCGGCGAACATCGGCCTCACGTGGATCTGGAAGCAGTACAACGGCTTCAAGGGGCTCATAATCTCCGTGAAGTGATAAAACGTTGAAGTCTGGGCGGGGTTTTGATATAATACATCGAAATGTCTGATAGTCCCAATGTAGCCGCCTTCACGGGCGGAGAGTTGCATATTCTGCCAGGAACATCGAAATCGCGCGATGTCGTTCTGGCAGTGCCGCTTTCGCGTCTTCTCGTGAAGTTCGTGAACGTTCCCCCGGGCTCCGACGAATCGCCCGAACAGCTTGCCGCGCCCGCCCTGAAAGAGCTTTCCCCGTTCCCCGACGAGGCGATCACCGTCGCCTGCGAGACGATGCACGAGGCGGAAGACGGAGGCAAGGTCGTTCTCGCGGCGGCGCTCCCAGAAAGCGCGGCGGAGGACATCGGCGAGAAGCTCGACGAGGCGAAGCTGAACGTGGTGCGCATCGACGCGCTCCCGCTCGGCATGATGCGCGCGCTGCTGCCGCGCATAGGCGACGTCATAGAGCCTGAGTCGAGGGTCGTGTACCTTGAAATGACGCCCGACGGCGTGTCGGCGGTGGTCTTCGATGGCAGCGAACCAGTGGCGATGCGCTCGTTCAGCGCCGATGGCGCCCTCAAGTACGAGCTCATGCTATGCCTCATGGCCGCCGAAGACTTCGCAGGCCCGAAGCCAGTCAAGGCGATTGTCGCCTCTGGCATGGACGCGTCCTCCCTCTCCGACCTTGCGCCAGTGAAGGACGTCGAGGGCGTCTCCGTCGACGAGGCTCTTGAAGGCGTCGCGGCCCGCACGCTCGAGCCTGGCGCGTTGAACGCCCTCCCAGAGAGCTGGCGCGAAGTCCTCTACGAGACGCGCTTCAAGGCGAAGCTCGTTCGCAGGCTCGTCGCCGCGGGCGTAGTGTGGCTTCTTGCGATGAGCGTCCTCTTCGGGGTGCCGGCCGTCTACGGGTTCATGACCGACCACCAGGCCGCGCTTATAAAGGAGCATCGCCGCAGCTACGCGGCAGTATCCGAGATGCGCGACAAGGTGAAGGTCATACGCAAGTATTCCGACCACGCCGGCGGCGCGCTCGAGTCGATGCGCATAGTCTCCGAGATGATGCCCGACGAAGGCGACGGGTTCGTGCTCACTTCGTGGGACTTTCGGCGGAACGAGGGGATGAAGGTCGCCGGCGAAGCCGACGAGAAGTCGATGATATACATCTTCAAGAACAACCTCTCCGGCTGCGGCGCCTTCACTTCGGTTGGCTCGCCCTCGATAAAGCAGACGAAGGAGCGCTACTCCTTCACGATAGACCTGAGCTTCGTGGAGCAGGAGGACGCG
>JAEEHL010000031.1 GCA_016280825.1 Verrucomicrobiota bacterium | reverse complement strand
GACGCCAGGTGCGCGTGCGCGAAGTAGTTCGCCGCGATGAAGTACGAGCGGCCCTTGCCAAAGTCGTTCGCGAGGATCGCGGGGTTGCCCTTCGCCTCGGCAAGCACCTTCGCAGTCGTGGGCTTTACGACGTCGAAGCCGAGCGCGCCGTCGAACTCGATCTCAGCGCCCTTCTTCATCCCCGGCAGAAACTCGCCCGCGTCGGCCGTGACCTTCGCGACGACAATCGACTTCTCGGGCTTCGCCGCCCTGTGTATCGAGTCGTCGATGTGCACGGGGCTGTCGAGGCCGGGCACGACCTTGAACGCGGACTGGCTGCCGTGGCGCGTCGCGAATGTGTCGCTGTCCTTGCCGGTGCGGAACACGGTGTCCTTCCAGTCGCAGCCGAAGACGTCGGCAAGCGCGTAGTTGCCGCGGTTCTTGAGGCTGTGGCCGCCGAAGAGCGAGGTCGTGCCCTCGGCAATGAGGACGCCGCCCTCCTTCACCCATTCGCGGATCGTCTCGACCTCGGAATCAAGGAGATACTTCGACGTCGGGAGGTAGAGGAACTTGTACTTCGATATCTTCGCCTTGTCGAGCGACTCGGCCCAGACGATGTCGGAGGGGATCTGGAGCTCGTTCAGCGCGGCCCACGCGGCCATCGCGTTGTGGTCGTTGCGCGTAGGCACGGAGCACTGGAAGTAGACCTGCTCCTTCACGGCGCTCGACGAGCGCTCGGAGAAGACGACCGCCGCGTTGGCAGCGGAAGGCGTGATCTCGTAGAGGTCGGGCGTCTTCGCTACGCGCGTGAAGACTTCCTTCGCCGCGTCCCAGCGGCCGCGCTCCCAGCTCCACATGTCGTACCAGCTCGGCTGCTCGAACATCTGGTGGAGGGCGAAGTCGTAGTAGCACTTCGAGTGGATCGCGTTCTGCCAGAAGCCCCTGAGCGCGTGGGCGTTCGACGGGCAATACCAGTGGTACTGCTCGGTCATCACGCTCCTCGGCGCGCCGCCGTTGCGATAGCGCTCCATGAAGTAGCCGCTGCCGCGCCCGAAGCACTCGTACGACTCGTGGCCGAGGGAGTCGAGCCTCTCGGCCGCCTTCATGCCGTCGATGACCTTCGTCGGGTCGGCGGTTGAGATGACGTACGTCTGCGCAAAGCCCTTGCGGCGGGCGTGGAGGTAGTCCTGCGACTCGCGCCATTCGCTGTCGAGTATCTTGCCGTTGAACTCGAGGACGAGCGTCCTCAGGACGCCGTCCCAAGGAGGTTCGAAGCCGGCCTCGAGCTTCTTGTCCGGCCCCCAGCAGGCGAAGCCAATCCAGTCCGGGTTCCATTCCTTCTCCGACTTCTCGTCGGAGATGACCTTCAGCTCCGCGTCGCTGAGCTTGAGGGTCTTCGCCCAGTCCTTACCGTAGCGCTCGGCGAGAAACGCCCTGAACGCCTTGACGTTGCCGCCCATATCCGGCCACGTCTCCTCGGCCCAGAGGCCGTGGTAGCCGGGAATGTCCTTAAACTCCTCCATGAGGATCTCCGCCATCGGGCAGTTGCAGCGCACCCAGCCGGGCATGACGTCGATCCACACGAGCCCGAGGTCGTCGGCTTCGCGCACGACTTCCTTGAACGCCTCGGGCTTCCAGCCCATCGGCCAGCCCCACGCGTTGTGGACGCCCGTAAAGCCGGCGTCCTTAAGGTAGGCCCAGAGGTACTTCTGGCCGGAGCCGGTGAACGTGCCCTTCACGGTTTCCGTGCGGCCGGCGAAGAAGTTGCATTTCTTCGTTATCGCGTAGAAGAGGTCGCGCGAGCGGTATTCCTCGGGCTGCTTCACGCCGGGCGTAGCCCTGCCGCCTTCGGCGAGCGTCTTGAGCGCCCTTTCCGCCGCGACCTTCACGTTGCAGGGGAACTTCCACGAAAGGTAGTTGGAGGTGACGGCGCCGCGCCTGTCGGGCTTGGCGTAGGGCTTTGCCGCGGAGTCGATCTTCTCGAGCGCCTCCTGCACGCGCTTGTCGCCGATGTCGCCCAATGCGAGAATCGCCGCGCACTTCAGTTCCGTGTCGGTCTTCTCGCCCTGCGCGAGCGCGAGTATCCTGTCCACGGCCTCCGTCGCCTTCAGGTGGCCGAGCGCGACGACCGCGTACATCCTTGAGAGGGAGTCGGCGTCGGAAAGCGCCTTCATGACCGCGGGGACGGCCTTCTTGTCGCCGATGAAGCCGAGGGCCTGTATCGCGCGGCGGCGGTCGAAGACCGACTTTGCGGAGAGGTTCTTCACGAGCGCGTCGACCGCGCCCTTCGCCTGCATCCAGCCGAGCGATATCGCCGCCTGGGTGCGCACCTTGTCGTCGGCGTCGGAAAGCGCCGCGCAAAGCGCCTCGACCGCCTTCGCGTCGTCAGGCGAGATGCGGCCTATCTCGAGAGCGGCCTCGTAGCGCTCCTTCGGGCACTTCGAGGAAAGCTTCTCCACGAGCGCGGGCACCGTCTTCAGGTCCTCCGCGACTTCCTTTGCAAGCGCTGCCTTCTTCGCCGCCTTCACCTTGGGCTGCATGTCCGCGATGAGCTTTCTCGCCGCCGCCACCTGCGGCTCCTTGACCTGCGACTGCAGGCGGTTCTTGATCGACTCAAGCTCGATCGGCGGATTGTTCGAGACGTACGCGAAGGAGAGGTCGGCGATGTCCATCTTCTCGAGCTTCTTGCGCAGGTCGGCCGCTATCGACTCCGCCTGCTTGCGCACGTTGGCGGTCGCGGCCTTGAGGGTCTTCGACATGTTGATGCACTTCGACGCGTCCTGGCCGGAAAGGACCGAGGCGTAGTAGTCGAGCTTGTAGGCGAGGGCGTTGGGCTCGCTCGCCGTCTTGTCGCGCCACTCGGCGACTATGCCGGGGCGCCTGTCGGGGCCGCGGTCGTCGACCGTCCACGTCCAGATGAGCTCGCGCCTCACGAACTTCGCGACGGCCTCGTTGACCGCCTTCTCGCGGTCGCGCTCAGAGGGCCTGCTCTGGCCGGTGAGGTACTTGAGCGAGGCCATGAGAAGCCTCTCGGCGTCGGCGCGCGTGTCGTCGACGACCTTGTACGCAAAGTGCCCGCCGTAGACTATGACGCGGCCGCAGTAGAAGTCGCCGAACGCGCCCACGAGATCCTCGCCGCTGCGGCAGAACACCTCGCCCCAGTCGCCCTTGCGGATGCAGAGATGGTCGTTGCCCGACGCGACGACGGGCTTGCCGTTGAACGCCTTGGCGAGGGCGCTGTTGCCCACGGGCCACATCCACGGGCAAGAGACGCGGTTGTAGACCTCGCCGATCTCCGGGAACATCGGGCGGTTCGCCGTGCGCGTGTAGCCCGAGCGGAAGCCTGAGAGGAGCACGCCCTTGCCGCCGGCCGCGTAGCGCACGAGGTTCATGCGCGACTTTGGCGAGGGGAAGAAGTAGGCGTTCCAGCCGCCGCCAGCGAAGAAGACGTCGGTCTTGTCGAGCTTTTCGGCGTTCTCGATGTCGTTCTTCGAGAACCACTCGATCTTCCAGCCTGCCTCGGCAAGGGAATTCGTGAAACCGTCGGAAACGTAGCTCCGCACATCCACCCACACGCCTATGGTCTTGGCGTCAACAACCTGCGCGAGGGCGAGAAGCCCCGCAACTGCAACCAACTTTTTCATGAGACCTCTCCTGTGGACTTGTAAAAAATGGTGGAGATAAGGGGAGTCGAACCCCTGACCTTCTCAATGCCATTGAGACGCTCTACCAACTGAGCTATATCCCCATACAAGATGGTTGTAGTATATCACATGCGCGTGAATTCCGTCAAGTGGCAGAATCATTCATGTAGACTCCTTTGCCCTATTCGGCTCTATCAAGTACTTGGTAGAACTTGTTGACAGTTGGCTGTCCCCAGGACTTTCCGGACGACAATGTCGGAGATCCTCACGTTCTCTCCATGGAACCTTGCCCACCCCGTCTCGGGAGAAAGCGTGATGGCATCTGAGTACTCATGCGTGGACACGACCGGCTTGTCCCCTCCATCGACGTAGATGTCAAGACGGCCGCCGTCGCATGCAATCCTGACTTGGCGGCGGTCGCCCTTCGCCGGAATCCATTTTGCCTTGCCTGGATCGACGGAAAACATCTTGTAGTAGTTGTTCTCGACATATACCCCTGTGCGGGACTTCTCCCATATGAAAATCACGAACGGGATTCCGTTTATCGGCAGATGGTGCGTCTCCTCATAGACGCAGCGGGACACCACCAGCACATGCCGCCCGCTGGTCTTTGGCTTTGGCGAAAGGACAAGCTCCAGTTCATGATCCCTGGGGATGCCCGCCCGCCATGTCACATGGTCTTCCCAGCAGAACGCGTGATACGTCTGCCATGTCCGATCATTGACCCTCCACCATCCAACATCCCACCAAGCCGGAAACTGCGACAGGATTTCACCTTTTACGTCCCTGCCCTCCATGAAATCGGTCTTCATCCTGGCGTTTGCCACTAAGGTGCAAATGTGTTGTTTGGCGGAATAATTGTCGTAAACGTCTTTTGGCAGGCTGGCAACCTCGTCGAGAAGTCCCTTGTAGCGCCCGTCGTCATACATGCGCTGCAGCCTGACGCAGACATTCGAATGATCGCCGTCGTTAAAGGCCGAAACCGCATGCTGTATCCTCCTTTTGTCGAGAAACAGCTCGTCCAATTCATGGGGAACCCAGTAGAGATATGGCGCAAACTCCGCCGCCTTCTCGTAGCGACCGGCATAGTATGCCACTGCGGCGCCGACAAACGGCGCGCGCAGGCGCACATATCCGCTGGCCAGTTCGTTCGTCGCCTGGCGCATGCAGACGTCAATGCACTTGTCGGCGACGACCGGGTGGCCGTGAAAGTATTCGAACGGGTCTATCGCCGCATCGCGAACGTACCGACACATGGTTTCGGCATAGAAATACGGAATCGCGGTGTCGTGGCGACCAGTTGCATAGCAGGCTTTCGCGAATCTGCGCATCATGCGCCTTCCCGGATCGCCTCCCCACCTTGGGAACAGGTTGAACCACACAAAAAAGCGGATGGCACCGTCATTGTCAAGCCGCCTGCCTGAGATTTCCCTGAATAGGCGCTCGCGGAACTTCCTGTCGCCCATTCGGCTGTCACCGTCAAGGTAAAGTCGAAACGACAGCGCCTCGACGCGGCCAGGTCTCAGCTGATCTACCTCGTCAAGGATGTCGAACGCGGCTCGCCGCCTGTCGGCAAGCATGTTCCACCCCTTCGTGGACACCGATGACGGTATTCCCCTCCCGGCGACGTCTATTGCCTCGTAATGAGTCTTGCGCGCAATCTCCAGCATGTACGACCAGCGAAGAAAGTCAAACTCCTCGAAGACCTCCGCGACACAGTCCGAGAAAAGCGATTTGCACAAATTATAAAGCGCTATCTCATCATCTGCCGAGAACGTCCCGGAACGTATCCATCTCACGAACGATTCCTTCACCGCTTCTTCGCTGGCCGCGCAAAGCCCCCGCTCGAAGTATCGTCGCAGCATCTGGACGAAGGGCGTATCTTTCCCGTCCGGGGCAGAATGCTCCGCTGCGGACATCCGCTCAAGCGAGATATTCGAATTCAAGTGCCAACCGAGTCTGGAATCGTAGGCGGACAGCATCACAATGAACGGCTCGCGACATCCAGCCTCGAACAGATCCCCTGCCATCCTGCAGTTCCGATGGTCAAGGTACCACGGCGAGGACAGACCCCCACAGATGTCGCGAAGGCCCTTTTCATAGACCTGCTCAGCCTTCTTCGCCCACGGCCTGTCGGCGAGCCGCCCGCCCTCCGAAAAAGGGTTGGGCATTTCTCGCTTCACAAAGGGCACTACGACCTCGTCGCGAAATCGGGCCGTCGTCTCCTCTGCCATGTTCGTCCTGGCATTTTCCGTCCATGCCGTCATCCACCTGTCGAACTTTTCCTCTGGGCTCAACAGAAACGGGAAAGCAGCAAACGAAGATAGCGAAGACATTACAATCAATGCGGCAAAGTCGAAACGTCTGCGGCAAAGATTGACACCATCTATACGTGCTTGTTTCATCTGCCGCGTATTATATCATATTTGGTCAGGCGGTGCTTGGGTGCCTTCGCGGCTTCGCCGCTGGTGCTTGGTGCATGGTGCTGTCCCCAAAGTGTCTTGACGCTCGTGCTGAGCACTCGCCCTCCACCGCGGCAGTCAAAATTCCATCGGGGGGACCGGCGAATGCGGATCGGGCGAGCAGGTCGGCCCGAAGCACCCGGAGCGCTCGCTTTGCCTCAAACGTGACCGCACGTTCGGAAAGCACGGCACGAGCACAGGGACCAGTGGTCAGGGGCAGTTAGCGGGGGCATCCGTCAGTGCGCCTCAAGCCAGTTGCGGCCGCTGCCTATGCCGACCTCAAGCGGAACGCCGAAGTCGAGCGCGCCCTTCATCTCGCGGGCGACAAGCTCCTTCACGCTCTCGCACTCCTCCTTCGGCACGTCGAATACGAGTTCGTCGTGTATCTGCAAGATCATCTTCGCCCTCAGCCCGGAGGCCTTGAGCGCACGGTCAACCTTGACCATCGCGGCCTTTATGAGATCCGCCGCGCTGCCCTGTATGGGCGTGTTCATCGCGTCGCGCTCCGCAGACTGCCGCGCCGTGGCGTTGGCGGAGTTTATGTCCCTTATCGTGCGGCGCCGCCCGAGGAACGTCTCGGCGTAGCCACGCTCGCGCGCCTTCGCCTTAAGCTCCTCCATGTAGTCCCTGACGCCGGGATAGAGCCTGAAGTACGCGTCGATGAGGTCGGCCGCCTCCCTGCGCGGCACGTTGAGCCGCTGCGAAAGCCCGAAGGCGCTTATCCCGTAGATTATGCCGAAGTTCACCATCTTGCACTTCGCGCGCTGCTCGGGCGTCACGAACTCCGGCATCACGCCGTAGACGCGCGAGGCCGTATCGCGGTGGATGTCCTCGCCGCGCTCGAACGCGCCCAGCATCGACCTGTCGCGCGAGAGGGCCGCCATCAGCCTCAGCTCGATCTGCGAGTAGTCGGCGGAAACGAGCACGTGGCCGTCGTCGCGCGGCACGAACGCCTTGCGGATGAGCCTGCCGCGCTCCGTGCGGATAGGTATGTTCTGGAGGTTCGGGTCAGACGACGAGAGGCGCCCCGTCTCGGTGAACGCCTGCGAATACGTCGTATGCACCCTGCCGTCGGAATCCGCAAGAAGCGGGAGCTTGTCGACATACGTCGACTTGAGCTTCGCGAGCGCGCGGTACTCGAGCACCTTGCCGACCGCTGGATGGGCGTGGACAAGCTTCGAGAGCGTCTTTTCGTCTGTCGAGAACTGGCCTGTCGCGGTCTTCCTGCCGCCGGGCAGGGCGAGCGTCTTGAAGAGGAACTCCCCGAGCTGGCGCGGGCTGTCTATGTTCAGCCCCGGGCCCGACCACGCGGATATCTCCTGGAGAAGCGAAAGTATCGCGCCGTCGAGCTCCGCGCCGTATTCCCTCATGGCCGCAGCGTCGATCCTCACGCCCTCGCGCTCCATGTCGACGAGCACCTTCACAAGCGGCTCCTCGAACTCCTCAAGGGCCCTGAGCGAGCCCGCCCTCTCCACCATCGGGCGCAGCTCGTCGTCGAGCCTGAAGGCGACGTCGGCGTCTTCCGACGCGTAGTCGAGTATCTCGGCCGGCTTCAGCGCGGCCATCGAAAGCTGTTCCTTGCCGCGCTCCTTTTCGCCGATGAGCGCCGTGATCGGGATAGGGCGGTAGCCAAGGTACTTCTCGGCGAGCGCGTCTAGCCCGTGCCGGGCCGCAGCGTCGAGGCAGTAGTGCTCGAGCATCGTGTCTCGCGGGACGGAGCCAAAGCCTATGCCGTGGCGCAGAAGGACGGACCTGTCGAACTTGACGTTGTGCCCGACGAGCGTCTTAGACTTGTCTGCGAAGAGCGGGCGGAACACGTCGATGAGGTCGCCCGCGACATACCACGCCTTCCCCGGCGCGACGGCGAACGAGAAGCCGACGAGCTTCGCGAAGTGCGCCTCGGTCGAATCGTGGCCGTCCGCCCCAGCAGTCTCGGTGTCGAACGCCACCTTCTGCGCGGACGAAAGCTCCGCAAGGAGCGAATGCGCCTCGCTCTCGGTAGTCACAAGGCGGTAGTCGTGCTTCCACGAGGAAAGGTCGGCAACCTGAACCGCCGCGCCCTCGTCCGCCGATGGCGACGAGGCGCCGATGGCGAAGTCGCGCGCAAGGCGCGAAAGCTCGTACTTCGCGCAGACAACGGCGAGCTTGTCGCGGTCGGGGCCGTTCAGCCTGAACGACTCGAAGTCTGCCTCGACGGGAACGTCTGTGCGGATTTCAGAAAGGAACCTCGACATCCTCGCGTCCTCCGCGCCGGACGCGATCTTCTCGGAAAGCTTGCCCTTCAGCTCGCCCGCATGCGCGATGATGCCCTCGACGTCGCCAAATCTCGAAAGAAGGTCTGCAGCCGTCTTCTCCCCCACACCGCGCACGCCGGGGATGTTGTCTGCGCTGTCGCCTGCGAGGGCGAGATAGTCTACCATCTGCGACGGCGAGACAAGCGACCAGTGCTCGCAGACCTCCTTCTCGCCGTAGATGACGGCGGAATCGCCAGAGTGCGCGGGGCGGTAAAGCCTCACGCCGGGGCGCACGAGCTGCGCGGCGTCCTTGTCGGGAGTGGCCATGAAGACGTCGTAGCCCTCGCCGGCGGCCTTCACGGCCAGCGTTCCCATCACGTCGTCGGCCTCGTATCCCTCCACGCTGACCACCTTTATGCCGAGCGCGTCGGCAAGCTCGAAGGCGTAGGGGATGCATGCGGCAAGGTCCTCCGGCATCTTCTGCCGCTGCGCCTTGTAGTCGGGATACGCCTCGTGGCGGAAGGTCGGCCCCTTGGGGTCCATCGCAAGCACCGCGTGAGTGGGCTTCTCGCGCTTCAGGATGGACGTAAGCCCGGAGACAAGCCCAAGGAGCGCAGACGTGTTTATGCCGGACGACGTCACGCGCGGGTTCTTGAGAAAGACGAAATGGCCCTTGTAGAGAAAGGGCATCATGTCGATTATGAAGAGCTTCCCCTTCACGGCGCGGCATCCTCCAGAAGCGGCGAGAGAAGCCTTTCGACCGATTCATCCGAAATCACGAATATCGCCTCCGACGCGCCAAGGGTAGCGTATCTGCCGCCGCCCTGCGCCTTGGAGCCGATTATGAGGTTGGTGCGCATTCCCTCGCCGCCGCGCCTGTCGAATGCGATGGATGAATACGGCTTTTCAAGCCCAAACTCGCGCATGCTGTCGATCGTCACCTTGAGGACTACGACAGACGTCGCCACAAGCGACGAAGCCTCGGCGACCACGGCGGCTACGCCCTTTTCGGCGACCCCCCTGCCGTCGCCAGACACTGCGTTCTCCCAAGCCGACCTCTCGGCATTGTACTCCACGCTCTCCCTCGCGCCCCCTTCCCTCTCGACGGATATGCGCCTTATGCCGTCCTGCGGGAACGACATCACGAGCCTGCTCCTGAGGGATGGAATGTTCGAGCCGCCAAGCACGGCGGATCGATCGACCGTCACTGGCGCGGAATTCGTACCCACGGCGACAAGAAGCCCCTTTGCGGCCCTGTCCTGCAATTTGAGCGAGACAAGCCTTTCGACAAGGGCGTTCACCTCGGCGTCGTCGGCCGGCGCGGCAAGCGGGGCGTCGATGCGCCACTTGCCGCCGTTGCGGGAAAGAAGCACCGTGCCCGCCTCGGAAGAGATCGAGACCGCGCCAACTTCCTCCGCGCGGTAGGGGAAGAGCCTGTCGTCGGAAAAGACCGAAACGTCCGCAAGCGCATCCCTCTTCAGCGCCGCCGGAACGCACACCACCGCGTGCAGATGCGACGACCTCGCGTGGACGAGCCCGTCGCCCGCTTCGCGCCCGAAGGAAATCTGCTCGTCCGCGCCGCCGCCGGTCTTGAGCGTGACGGTGACGGCGTTCTCCGCGTCAAGCCCGTATGTCGAGAGAAGCGCGTCGGAAAGCTCCTGGACGGCCGACGGCGACTCCGTCTCTGCAGACGGCCACACGAACCGCTCGGCGCGCGCGGCGGAAAGCGCGGAAAGGAACTCCATCGTCTTCGCGGCGCTCGCAGGGGCGCTTGCAGGGGCCGTCGTCTCCCACTTGTCGCCCGCGCGCCTCAGGCGCAGGAGCTCGCCCCCGCGCTTAATGTCGACCGAAACCACCTCCGCCGGGTCGAAGGAGGCGAGCGAACGGCTGCGCAGGTCGTCGACCGTAAGGTTCACCGCGTCAAACACCTGCGACGGCAGCACAAACACGCTCTTCGCCCCTTCTTCCAACGCTGTTGCGTAGACTGCGTCGCCCGTAGGCGTATGCCGCCCGAAGGCGATCCTGCGGGAAAGGCCACCGCCCCCGGTGAAGACCACCGCAAGTCGGGGACGGTCGAGGCCGAAGTCCGCCAGCGTGCGCCCCACCTTCCTCAGGTCGCGTTCGGAAAGCACGTCCTTCACCGTCGCAAACGACACGGCGTCAAGAAGTTTCATCACCCTCGTCTCGTCAACGGCGGCGGAAAAAGGCTCGACAAGCCGCCAGGTCTCGCGCCTCTCTATCGCGAGAAGGCGGGAGCCCTCCGCACCCTCCATCTCCACTCTCGCGACGGACGCCCCCTGCGGCAGGCACATGGCCGATGACGGGGAGGCGTCGTCGCCGTAGCGCGTCATTGCAACGTAGAGCGCCGCGGCAAGCGCAGCTCCCGCGAGAAAGAGGGCCGTCGCCTTTGCGTTGCTCATGCCTTTCGCCTCCTCCAGCCGCACATGGCGAGCATCGCCACGAGCAGGAGGCCTGGCGCCACTACGGCCGAAATGACGAAGAACCTCTGCGACGCCGCAAGGTCCATGCCGGTTGAAAGCGTTCCCGCCACGGCTCCGCTGCCGTAGAACGTACCCGAGCCCGCGAGATACGCGACGGCGTTCATGAAGAGGTCGGCATTGGCGTTCGCCCGCGACTTGAGCTGCGAGTTCACCACGAAGCCCGCATCTCCCACTGCAACGATGCGCGTAGGCCTGAGCGAGAGGCCGGCTCCGGCCGCGCCTCTTTCCGATGCGGCGGCAAGCACCGCCCCGCCCGCTATGGCAAGGGGCGAGAAGTCAACCCTGTCGGCAAGCACCGTTCCAGCGGCCGCCGCCGCGGAAGGCATGAACTGCACTGGATTGCCGAACACGGCCTGCGAGCCGGCAAGCATCTCCGAAACCGGATGCGAGCCGAATTCCGAGACGATCACGTCGCCGCCCGCAAGCGTGCGCTCGCCCGAGGGGCGGACCTCGCCGAGGCGCATCCCCCATCTCGGCAGGAGCGCGGCAACCCCGCCGTTCTCCTCCTGCCCTGCAAGGACGAGGAGCCTGCCGCCGTCGCGCAGGTAGGCATCGACCTTTTCCGTCTCCTGCCTTGAAAAGCCGTTCTTCGCGCCCGCGACGACGATGAACGCGCATCCGGCGGGAATCGACTTCTCGCCCGCAAGGTCGAGTTCGGCGTTTTCGTACCCGTCGCGCATGAGCTCGCGGGCTATGTCGCTCATTCCGTACGGGCCGTAGTCGTCAAACGACGTCTCGCCGTGGCCGCGGGTCCAGTACACCATGCGGCGGCCCGCGGGAGCCGTAAGGCGCCTTATGGCCGAAGCCACGCGGCGCTCGTCGACGTCGCCGTCTATCGCCACGGACGAACGGCGGTGGCCGCATTCGAAAACGAGGGAAGGCGCCTTCGCGCCCTCGCGGACAAGGCGCCCCGCGGCGGGGATGTCCCAGGCGGGATCGACGTAGAAGATCTCGAACTTGGCGCCTCCAAGCGCCTCGGAGCGCCTCTTGACGACGCGCATGAACCGGGCAGCCTGCCTGAAGCGCGGGTCCTTGCGCGACATGAAACACGTCGCGGAGACAACGCCCCTCGTCTCGGAGAGGATGTTCTGGGTTCGCTCGGAGAAGTCGAGGGCGGCATCCTGCGAATGCACTTCGAAGGCGAGGTCGAAGCGAGAAAGGAGGACGAGCGACGAAGCGAGAAAGAGGCACGACGAGAACATGGCCGCCGCAGCTCCCGCCCTGCGGGAGCGCCCTCCCGCCCCGACATAGCGCAGGGACGAGAGCTTGCACGAGGCGACGTAGAGGGCCCAGAGCGCCGCAAGCGCGTATGCCGCGAGCGTCGGCACCGAGACGAACCCGGAGGCCATGTCGGAGACGTGCGCGTCAAGGGGGAACTGGCCGAGCGTCACGCGGCCGAAAGGCAGGAACTCGGAAAGCGCCATCCACCCCAGCCTCGGAATCGCGCACGAGACGGCGACCGACGCGATGCATGAAAGCGCCGCGTGCCTCGAGAACGCGCCGGCGGCCACTGTCACGGCCGCCCACAGCGCTGCCTGAAACGAGAGAACGACAAGGGCCGGCAGGAACGAGGCCGCCGTGAACGGCACGAGCGCCGCCGGCGCCATGAACCTGACGAGGACGAACTCGAACACGGCAAGCGCGAGAGTCCATTCCGCGAGCATGAAGAGAAGCGCGGCGAACCTGCCCGCCACGAAGTCCCTCGTCTCCGCCACGGTGGAAAGCAGCATGTCGATGCGCCCGGACGAGCGCTCGGAGCTTACGAGGTCCATCCCGAGAAACGCGGCGACAAACGGCAACAGCGGCGCCGTGCACATGCTCCAGATGGCGGGGAGCGACTCCGACGTCCCCTCCGCCCTGCGCAGGGCGAGGGCAAACATGGCGGCCGCGACGGCCCAGAAAAAGGCCATCACGAACGCCGTCGACCTGCGGCGGCGCATCTGGTCGACTGCCCGCGTGCGCATTACACCAGCAACGCTCATTCGGCCCCCTTCTCAAGCGCGGCGCGCACGCGCGCAACAAGCTCGTCGCGTTCAAGCCCGGCAGTCGGTATCGTGGCGGAGACGACGCCGCCGGAGAGGACGAGAAAGGAACTTGCCCACTCCGCAAGGTCTGCCGTCTCGTGGCCTGTCACGACGACGCTCGAGAACGACGCGGCCTCACGTATTATCTCGCCGGCGCTCCGTCTCATCGAGGCGTCCATCCCGGCAAGCGGGTCGTCAAGCACGAGCACCCTCGGCCTCAGGACGAGCGCGTCGGCAAGCGCCACGCGCTTGCGGCAGCCGAGCGAGAGCTCGCCTATGCGCTCACGCGCGAAATCGCGCAGGCGGCACATCTCCACCGCCTCGTCCACCCTTCGCTTTATGCGCCGCGACATCTCGCCCTTTACGGCGGCGCGGTACGCAAGGTACCTCACGGGGCTCATGTCCTCGTAGAGGGCGAGCTTCTCCGGCATGTAGCCGAGCTGCCTGCGGTACCTGAGGGGATTGAGGGCGACGTTCTGCCCGTCGGCGATTATGCTCCCCGAAAGCGGCGTCGCAAGGTCCGCAAGGACCTTCATGAGCGTGGTCTTGCCCGCTCCGTTGGAGCCGACGACGGCCACCGTCTCGCCCGGCGAGACGACGAACGACACGTCGCGGAGTATCTTCCGCTTCGAATACGCAAAGGAGATGTTGCGGACTTCGTACATCCTATGTCCCGACCGCCCTGCGAACCTTCTCCATCAGCGGCGCGGCGACGGCCCTCGCCTTCGCGGCGCCGGCGAGGAGGATGTCCTCGAGCGCGGCGGGGTCCTTCGCCAGCTCGTCGCGCCGCGCCTTGAACGGGTCGAAGAGGCGGTGGTATGCCTCAAGGAGCGCCTTCTTGGCGCTGCCGTAGCCGTAGTTGCCCGCGCGGAACGCGGCGGCCATGGCCTCCACCTCGTCCTTCGACGCGAAAAGCCTGTAAAGCTCGAAGATGGAGTTGCCCTCCGGCTCCTTGGGCTCCTCCACCGTCTTGGAGTCGGTGACTATCGACATGACCTTCTTCTTGGCAGACGGGTCGAAGAGTTCGATCGTGTTGTGGTAGCTCTTGGACATCTTCTGCCCGTCCGTGCCGGGAATCGTCGCAACGGTCTCCGTGATGTACGCGTCTGGTATCCTGAACGTCTCGCCGTAGGCGTTGTTGAACTTCTGCGCGATGTCCCGCGTAACCTCAAGGTGCTGCTTCTGGTCCTTGCCCACGGGAACGAGGTCGGCGTTCATTATGAGGATGTCGGCGGCCATCAGCACGGGGTATGCAAACAGCCCGTGCGTAGCCTCGAATCCGTGAGCCATCTT
>JAEEHL010000030.1 GCA_016280825.1 Verrucomicrobiota bacterium | reverse complement strand
GAGATGGGCTACAACTTCAAGTACCTCGTGAACTTCAAGGACTCCGCGCCGCGTTGCGACGAGGCGGCGGAATATCTGCGTGCCGCGAGCGCCGCCGCCGCGGTGAGAAAGACGCTTATCGGCATGAGCGGCTACCGCGACATGCGGCTCTTCGGCACGCTCTACGACGGCAACTTGCTCAAGAAGACCCTCGGCGTCGAGATCGAGCACTTCGACCTCTATGAGATCGCCGAGCTCGAAAAGTCCGTCACGGCTTCCGAGATCGCCGCGGGAGCAAAGCATGTGCGCGACTGCTGGAAGTTCGTCCGCGAGCCTCAGGCCGGGACGGTCGAGAACTCGGTCAAGCTCGCGCTCGCCTTCAGGAAGAAGATCGAGGAGCGCCGCTACGCCGCGTTTTCGTTCTGCGACGTCGACGGGGTCAAGAAACTCCTGAAGTTCGCCCCCGCCGGGGCGATGACGCTGCTCCACGATCTATTGGAGCTCCCGACCGTGCCCGAGAACGACTGCTACGGCGGCGTGACCGAGGTCGTGATGCAGAAACTCACGGGCGCGGTGCCGGGCTACCTCGAATTTTACGAGTTCACCGAAAAATCCGCGCTGATGGGGGTGCCCGACTACGTCCCCGCCGCGATGACCGACGGCGGAGTCGTGGTGATGCCCAACGCCTTCGGCTCGTTCGGCGAAGGGTTGCTCAACGTCTCGAAACTGCGCACCGGCGAAGTCACGCTCGCGCGGATCGCGGGCGTCGGCGGCAAACTCGTGCTCCACGCCGCCCACGGCGAGGCCAAGACCCCGGAGACGTGGGAAGAGGCGGGCTGGGCGCCGCCCGCGCCGCAGCTCCCGAGCCTCGAAGTCGTGCTCGACTCGGGCAGCGAGGCCTTCCTCAAGAACGTGATGGGCCAGCACTACATCGTGAGCTACGGCGACCAACGGAGTCTCCTCAGGAACTTCTGCGCCGTGACCGGCATGGAATACCTCGGCTGACGGATCAAGGAGAGTTACGATGAAAAAGACCTTCGTTTCGCTGTTGCTGACTTTGGCGGCGCTCGCGCTCTATTCAGAAGTGCGCCTCGCCGAAAACGGCAGGACCAATTACACGATCATCCACGAGTTCAAGGGCGACGCCTTGCTCGACCCGGCGGTCCGCGACCTCGCCGACACCCTCAAAGAGATCACGGGCGCCGAGTTCCCGGTCAGAGCCGAAAGCTCCGGCCCCAAGATCTTCATCGGCAAAACCGCCCCCGGCGACAAAGCGGACTTCCGGTCGCGCGAACGCCGGATCAAAAGCGTCGGCGACGACCTCTACATCTACGGCGACTACCGCTACGGCACGGTGGGGGCGATCTACAACTTCCTGACCCGCTTCTGCCACTGCCGCTGGTACACGGCGAGCGGCGTCAAGCGCATTCCCAAGGACCCGAATCTGCGCTTCGACGCCATCGACTACCGCCACGTGCCGAGCTTCAAGTCGCTCGAGCACGGCGGCCGCTCGGTCGGAGTGGACAAGACCGTCGCCATCCGCGACTGGGTGCGCCGCAACAACTCCTTTCTGATGCCCCACTACGCCTACGGCCTGCCCGACGACGCGTGGAACTACATCGGCCCCGTTACGCACACCCTCGCCGCATATTTGCCGCCCATCGCGCGCAAGCCCCGCAGCTTCAACGACGACAAGACCTTCTTCGCCGGGCCGCACCCCTGCCTCGCCGACAAGCGCTACTTCGAGACCAACCCCGAATACTTTTCGCTCTGGTCGGACGGCAAGCGCGTCCCCAACCGGCAGGTCTGCTTCTCGAACCCCGAAGTCCGCAAAGTCCTGCTCGAAAACATCGAAAAGGTCATCAAGGCCGAGAAGTACGACCCCGATCAGTACGCGATTTTGGACTTCACCCAGAACGACAAGAGCGGAGGCTTCTGCTTCTGCGAGAACTGCCAGAAGCTCGTAAAGAAGTACCAGTGCCCCGGCGGCGCGTACTTCGACTTCCTCGGCGAGATGGGCAACTACTTCGCGCCCAAGTACCCGAAGCTCCTCTTCCGCTTCTTCGCCTATATAGAAAACATGACCGGCATACCGCCCAAGAACTTCACTTTCCCGGACAACATGTCGGTCATCCTCGCCCCGATCCAGCAGGATTTCTCGAAGCCGTTCAGCCACCGGTACAACATCCGCTTCCTCAATCAGATGCGGCAATGGGGCAAACTCTGCAAGGAGATCTGGCTCTGGAACTACCCGACCATCTACCCGCACGGGATGGTCTTCTACTCGCTCTTCCCCGGCGTCTACCGCAACACCGAAAACCTCAAGCTCGCCCATGACGCGGGCGTAAGGTACATCATCGCCGAACAGGGCGGCAGCGTCAAGCACTTCTGCTCGTTCAAGGAGCTCAACGTCTATCTGCAGGATCTGTTGGCCGAGGACGTCAGCACCGACGTCGACGCCGCGATCAGGGAATTCTGCGACGCCGTCTACGGCAAGGCCTCCGAAGGTATCCAAAAGTACCTCAAGGAGACCGACGCCGCCGGCAAAGCCGACCCCGGCTACTTCCTCTACCGCTACGACCCGCGGGTGATGAGCCGCGTCGTCCACGCGCCCCGAAACCTGCTCAAGTGGCAGCGCGACTT
>JAEEHL010000029.1 GCA_016280825.1 Verrucomicrobiota bacterium | reverse complement strand
GCCGTCTTCCGCAAAGAAGGCCAGGTCAAAGCCCATCGCCTTCCCGTTCACGTTTTTCGCGGACATGTCCGCAAAGCGGAAGCCGGGGATGCGCGTCTCCGACACGCGCACCAGGACGGGGAAGTTGACGAGCGTCGTTTCGTTGGTGTACCCCGCGACCATCAGCTTTATCTTGTGGTTGAAGTCGGCCAACGTGAGCGAATCGGCCGCATTCACGCCAAACGCGGCAAAAACCGCCGCGAGATAAATCATGGCAAATCGTTTCATTCTCACCCTCCTTCCCCCTATTCGGCCCTTGTCACTCTGAAGAAGCGGGTTGTATCCGTCGCGTCCGTCTCGATCTCGATTTCCGCGCCAGGATTGCCGTCGACCGCGTCAGCTGCTGCATCCGTGGCAAGGGCAAAGGGTGTTTCGCCGGCTGAAAGGGTGTAAGTAAGGTATGGCACGGTATCCGCCACCGTAAGCTTCGCCCGGCCGTTCACGATCTCGAACTTCGTGATCTGGGGCGTCGTCGCCGTGGCAGGCACCGCCGAAAGCTCGCTCGCGCAGGCGCCGGCCTCGCCGTCATCTTCGGGAATTGGCTCCTCGACCGACGCTGCCTTGGCGCCGCTGCGAGCAGGCGACTTGGCCGACTTCGACCCGCCCAGGAACGAGGTGAGGGCCGATGCAGACGACACATTGACGTTGCTGCCGACGAACCCCCAGCGATTGACGCGGAGAGGCACGTCGTCCACGACACCGGCGGGCGTGCCGTCCGCCTTGCGCGTATCTACGAGGCACACGGCCCATTCGCCGCCCTCGAGCTCGGCGTATTCGTCCTTGGGAACCTGGAACTGGCATGGGTGATCCTTGCCTATGGCAAGCGGCGCGGCCATGACTACGCGGTCGCCTGAGGAAACCGCAGTGCCGTCTGCGTTGAAGCCGGAAAACGTCTTGCCCTGGGGAGACCAGACGAGGGCATAGCACTCCCCGACCATGACCGGCGTACCGTCGGCATAGCAGTCGGAGCCAGATATTGAGAAGTTGATTAGCTTGTCCTCAATGTCTGCAAAGGCAATACAGGAAAGCAGCATCATGGCACACGCCATTGCTGTTTTCTTGCACCAAGCGACTCTACTTCTCTTCCGCATTTATGAGTAGTATATCAAATTTACCACAAAAAATGCAAGTTCATCAAGAAAGGTTCATATTTTAATGGGAGAGGTGAGAGATTATACAAGAAATCGCAGTCTACCGCACGATCATGAGCTCGTCCCAGCGGGTAGTGGCTCGGTGCGAGACCTTTTCGCGCCTTATCGCCCACGGGCGGCTGCCAATCCCCTCGGCCGCCGAGAAGACCTTGCCGCGCCCATATCGTGCGTTCAAGGAGTCAATTGCCTTGTAGAGGGGCGACGCCTCCGCCGCTGGGGTGGAGGAAAAGAGGTCCATCTGCCGCGCCGCACCGGCCTTTTCAAGCCCGAAGAAGACGACCCCCGTCTTACGGTAGCGAGTTCCCTCTGCGAAGAGCGGCGCAATTTCACGGCGCATCGCCGACAGCATTTCGTTGGTGGCGTCTGTCGGCGCAGGGAAGATCACTGTGCGCTCAGCGAATTCGCCTCCTCCGCCCGAGACGAACGTCTGCGCGTAAATGCTGCACCCAGAGGCGAGCATCCCGTGCCTGCGCAGCTTTTCCGCCGCCTGCGACGCGTACGAGGCGAGAGACTCCTCGATTCCCTCGATCGTCGTCACGGGCTTCCCGAACGAGCGCGAGCAGCTGATGCTTTCAGGGTCTGCGTCGTAGTCGCGCTCGTCAAGGCACGGCTCGCCGCGGAGTTCGTGCGCCGTCTTGAGGAGCGTTACGCCCCCGACGGCGCGGAGGACATCGTCAGGCGCGTCGCGCAGCGCCTTCGCGGTGAAGATGCGCTCTGCGCGGAGCTTCGCCTGGAGCTGGCGGCCAACGCCCCAGACTTCTCCGGCAGGCAGGCGGCCAAGGACTTCGGAAGCGTCGTCAGGCAGCACGTACACGCCGCATGCGCTTTTCTTGCCGATGTGGTTTGCGATCTTCGCAAGGGTCTTAGTGGGCGCGAATCCTATGCCGCACGGGATTCCCGTCCAGCGGAGGATCTTGGCGCGGAGGCGGCGGCCGTAGGCGATGTAGTCGGTGGCGGGCGGATGGATGAACGCCTCGTCGATGGAGTACTGCTCAACTTCCACCGCGTCGCCGCGCAGAATCGACATCACGCGCCGCGACATGTCGGCGTAAAGCTCGTAGTTGGAAGAGCAGAAGTCAAGTTCGCCGGAAAGCTCCCTGTCGCGCAGCTGGAAGTATGGGGTGCCCATGGGGATTCCAAGGGCCTTGAATTCGTTTGAGCGCGAGACGCAGCAGCCGTCGTTGTTCGAGAGGACGGCCACCGGGCGCCCCACGAGCCGCCTGTTGAAGACTCGCTCGCAGCTGACGAAGAAGTTGTTGCCGTCGACGAGTCCGATCATTTCAAAACCGATGGATGCAGGCGGTCACCTTGCCGAAGTAGTCGAGCTCCTGGCCTTGCTTGAGCACGATCGCAGGATATCTGGGATTTGCCGCTTCAAGCCGCACTCCCGTTCCCCGTTCCCCATGCCCCATGCGAAACGTCTTCACCGTGAATTCGCCGTCGACGCAGGCGATGATGACGTCGCCTGACGCCGGCTCAATGGAGCGGTCCACGACGAGGAGATCTCCGTCGTTGATGCCGCGCCCGGTCATGGAATCTCCCTGTACGCGCACGAAGAACGTGGCGGCGGGGCGCTTGACCAAGAGGTCGTTCAGGTCGAGCGCGCCTTCCGAATACTGTTCTGCAGGCGAGGGGAACCCCGCCGCAACCGAACCAGATATATTGGCCTTTCCCTTCATGGCGCAAAGCGTGCCAGTCGCCCCGTCTGCCTATGGCATTGCCCTGGAGGCCTTCTCCCTGTGGAGGAAGTCCTTCGTAGTACGCCAGACCACGGGCGAAAGGAGGACGAGCGCCACGAGGTTCGGGAACGCCATAAGCCCGTTGAAGACGTCGGCGACGCCCCAGACCACCGAAACGGTCAGGTACGGGCCTACGAAGACGACCGCGACGTATGCGATGCGGTAGGCGAGGACGAGCCGCTTCCTGTTCGTGCCGATCAGGTACTCAAGGCACTTCTCCGAATAGTAGCTCCACCCGAGAATCGTGGTGAAGGCGAAGAACGCGAGCGAAAGCATCAGGAAGAGGCTCGAGAAGAAGTCAGAGCGCGGGCCGATGAACGAAAGCCCGCGGCTAAGCGCCTCTATCGTGATGTCGACGCCCTCAAGCCCGAGCGACGGCTCCCATGCGCCAGTGACCACGATTGCAAGCCCCGTCATCGTGCAGATGACGATCGTGTCGATGAAGGTGCCGAGCATGCAGACGAAGCCCTGCTTCGCCGGCTCGTCCGTCTTGGCGGCGGCGGCCGCTATCGGCGCGGAGCCAAGGCCTGCCTCGTTGGAGAAGATGCCCCTTGCGACGCCCTTCTGCATTGCTATGAAGATCGTGCCCACCATGCCGCCAGTGAACGCCGCTGGGTTGAACGCAGCGCGAACGATGAGCTCGACCGCCGAAGTAACCTTCGAAAGGTTGCCGACAAGAAGGAGCGCGATTATCACGACATAGGAAACGGCCATGAACGGCACGACTATCGTCGATACCGCCGCAATGCGCTTCAAGCCGCCGATGACGACGAGCGCGACGCAGATGGTGACGAAGAGGCCGGATATGACGACCGGCTCGGAATACGTCGTTCCGAAGATGCGAATGCCGGTCGCCATGTTCGCAGGGTCGAAGGCGGGGTCGAAGAAGCGCTGCACCGCCGAGGTTATGCCGTGTATCTGCGCAATCGTGCCTATGCCCATTATGCCCGCTATCGTGCCGGAGACGGCGAAGATCACGGCAAGCCACTTCCAGCTCTTAAGTCCGAACCTGCCCTTGAGGCCGTTCTCGATGTAGTAGAAAGGCCCGCCGAGAACCTTGCCGTCGGGCGTAAAGCGGCGGTACTTGACGGCCAGAAGGCCTTCCGCGAATTTCGTCGCCATTCCGAAGAACGCCGCGACCTCCATCCAGAAGAGTGCGCCGGGGCCGCCTGTCCCGATTGCCGTCGCGACGCCGACGATGTTGCCAGTTCCGATTGTCGCCGAGAGCGCCGTGCAGAGGGAGGCGAACTGGCTCACCTCGCCGCTCGAACCGCTCTGCTGGAACATGTACTTGAAGCCCTTCTTCAGATTTAGGACATGGTGCATCCTGAGCATGCACGTAAGGAGAAGGCCCGTTATCAGGATTCCTCCGATCAGGGGAGCTCCCCAGACATAGGAATAGACGTGGTCGATCCACCCCGTGATCGTCGCCGCCCAGCTGTTCGTCGCCTCCACAGTCGAGGCGACGCTCGCCGTCTGCGCGGCCTCGGGCGTGGATGCGATGGTCTGGAGCGCCGTCCGCGCCGCGTTTGCTACAATGTTCGTCATCGTGTCTTCCTCGCTCTGCCTCTCTTCTTCATTTCGAAATCCTGAATACCGCGAATGCGTAGCACGGCATGTCGACCTTTATCTCGACCGCTCCATCCGCCGTCTTCCATTCCGCGCCCTTCCATGTGCCGTCGGGCGAAAGGACCTCGATCTTCGCGGGCGGCGCGGCGACGCGCAGGCCAAGGTTCACTACCGGGTCGTAGTGGTTGTTCCAGACGCACACGAGGTCGGACCCGTCTCTCTTGCGCCTGTGGATGACGGCCATGTTCTTGTCGTTCACGACGGCGTATTCGGTGCGCGCGCCGGAAAGCTCGTCAAGCGCCATGTGAAACCATTCCTTGCGCTGCTCGTCATAGCCACGGCGGCACCACGGCTCGAAGCTCTCGAGCCCCAGGTCGAGCGCGGCGGTGAAGACGCGGCCTCCGAGCTTGTTGTCGTAGACGACTGCTGCAGGGGTCGAGTCGCGCACGAAGGTGGAGAAAACCTTCGCCCCTTCGCGCAGGTTCCTTAGCTCGGGCGTGTTCGAGGTGTAGAGATGGTAAAGCGTCTCGCCGGTCTTCTCGACTCGCTCCCGCACCTGCACGATGTCGAAGGCGGTGTCTATCTTGACTCCGGGAGCGGGGGGCTTGCCCTTCCTTATCGCGTCAACGCCGATGAAGTCGGCATATCCGCGCGCGCAAAGCTCCGCCGCGGCGCGCCCGTCTACGAGAAGCCGCCCGGAAAGGAGCCGCTTCAGGTCTTCGTCAGAACAGCGCATCACGTCCTGCGCGTCGGCGAGGGTGTAGACGCCGCCTTCTTCGAGGTTCGCCGTGCAGCGCCAGGGCACGCCGAAGACGCCGCCGAAGCGGTCGCCCCAGGTTAGGTATGAGGTGAGGGTCGAAGTCGCAATGTCGTTCGTGTGCACGACGACGGCAAAGCCCTTCTGCACCGACCCCCTCACTTCCCGCGCGAGCGCACGGTACATCTCGCCGCATTCTGCGACGACGCGCGTATATTCGCGCGGCACGGGGCGCTTGCCCTTGTGCATGTTCACGAGCCAGATCTTCGATCCATTGAGGCCGCACATCGCGGCAAGCGCGATCTTCGCCTTGAACGTCACGGCCGAGACGCTCCACAGGTTATGCGGGAACGTGTCTGATTCGTCAAGCCTTATCGGCACGTCCCTCGAAAGGCACTCAGTCTCGAACGACGAGCGCATGTACCTCGGGAAGTCCTTCGCCGACCTTTCGCGGTAGCACGAATTGCTGAGCCGCGCAACGGCCGGCTGGCCCTTTGCCGCTATTGCCTCCGCGCACGGGCCGGTAGATATGTATATCGGCGCGCCCTGGCAGATGCCGGCTGGGATGGAGGGGTCGACCGCGTCGATCGTCTTTCTTATCAAGGCGGCGCAGCCCGACGTAAACTCGATTGCAAGCTCGTTGAAGACGCGAAAGACGTCTTCATGCCCCTTCTCGCCCTCGCGCGCCGCCTTCACCGCGGCGCGGTATTCGTCGGCGGTCATGTTCATGCCGAGCCTGCGGTTCGCCTCCTTCAGGTGAAGCGGGCAGAAGCACTCCATGCCGCCCTTGCAGAGCATGTCGTCGTCGGTGAGGATGAACGCAGGGCGCTCGCGCGCAAGCTCCGTCACGAACCATTCGATGTACTTGCGAAAGCCGGGGTCGAGCGGGCAGAAGCGCCAGACCTTGCCGTTGATGTCGATGCTGCGCGTCCAGTCGTCGTAGCCGCCGGCCTTCTCGACCGCCCAATGGCCCATGATGCTCTGTATGAGTACGCCAAGCTCGATGTCCGTGCCGGCAAGCTCCTTCTTGAGCGCCCTGTAGAAGTCAAGGAGCCGCTGGGCCTTCTTTGTCGCTGGCTTCGCATCGGGATGGAAGGAAAGCGAGGGGAGGACTAGCCTGCAGCCCGTAAGCTCGCGGTACTCGACAATGTCCTTCGCGAGCTGGCGCAGCCCCTCTTCGGAAGTCTGCGCTGGCACGATGTTCAGGAAGGCATAGTCGCGCCCGAACTCCGAAGGCATCTTCACCGCAGCATGCAGCATCGACAGCTGCACGACAAGACCAAGCACCAGCAACCGTTTCATCTCTCCCCCATTGGAATGACCACCCAAACTCCTTTTAGCCACGAATTTTATCAAATAATCCCAAAAGAGTAAACCCAAAAAACGGTAGCACCACTCCCCGCCTCGCAACTCCAGCCGATCCTGATTGGTTGATAGCAGTTGGGGGCAGGGTCAGCAATGGGCGACAAGCGGTGGATTCGAGAAGTTCACCTGAAAAATCGCGGAACTGGACTTCATCTGGCCGAGACGGCTCGAAGGACTTCTGCGGCTACGGCCTCGCCAACGCCGGCGACGGAGGCAATCTCCTTCACGTCTGCCCGCCTTATTCCGTAGATCGACTTGAAATGCCTCAAGAGCTTCATCTTCTTCGCCTCGCCGATTCCGGGGACCGAATCAAGCGCCGACTCCCTTATCGTCCTATCGCGCAGGTTGCGATGGTACGAAATCGCAAAGCGGTGCGCCTCGTCCCTGAGTCGCGTGCAGACGAAAAGCGCCTCGGAATCGCGCGGCAGCATGAGGCTCGGCCTGCCGTCGCCCAGCACGATCTCCTCCTGGCGCTCGGCAAGCCCGACCGTGGGGATGTCGCCCAGGCCGACTTCCGCAAGCGCTGCGCGCGCGGCGTTGAGCTGCGTTATCCCGCCGTCGCAGATGAAAAGGTCCGGGCGCTCCAGCCTGATCGACTCGTCGGCAAAGCGCCGCTTCACCACCTCCGCCATCGAGCGCGGATCGTCTGCCCCCTCGACGGTCTTTATCCTGAAATGCCTGTAGTACCGCCTGTCGGGGATGCCGTCCCTCGCCACTACGAGCGACGCCACGCTGTGCGTGCCGAAGAGGTTCGAGATGTCGGCGCACTCGATTATGCGCGGCGGCGCGGGAAGTCCGATTGCCTCGGCAAGGTCGGCGATCCCCTTCATCGCCTGCTGCGCGCGCGCCGCGCCGTCCCTTCTAACGAAATGCGCCTTCGTCATCTGGCGAAGCGCGGCGATCATGTCGCGCAGCCTCGCGGCCCGCTCGTAGTCGCCCTTCTCCGCTGCACCCGACATCTCGGAGACAAGCTCGTCGAACGTCTCGGGGCGCGAGCCGCCGAGAAACGCGCAGGCCTCCTCGAAACGCTCCCGGTATTCAGCCTCGGATATCCTCCCAAGGCACGGTGCCGAGCACGACCTTATGACATCCGCGCCGCAGTGGCGGTGGCACTCGGCATCGGGCTCGATCGCGTTGCATCCGCGAAGCCCCCACCTCTTCTCCGCAAAGTCCTTCGCCATGCGCACGACGGGGCTGGAAGGGAACGGCCCGAAGTACCTCGCGCCGTCGTCGCGCACTATTCGGCAGCAGACCAGGCGAGGCCACTTCGCCGAGGCGTCGGCGCGGAGCGCGAGATAGCGCTTGTCGTCGCGCATGAGGATGTTGAAGCGCGGCTTGTACTTCTTTATGAGCGCCGACTCCGTGAGAAGCGCCTCCTCCTCGTTCTTCACGGTCATCACCTCGAAGTCCCACACGGTATTGACCATCGAGCGCACCTTGGGAGCGTGTCGCGCGCCGGGGCGGAAGTACTGCGAGACGCGCCTCTTGAGGTTCTTCGCCTTGCCCACGTAAATTATCGCGCCCCGGCGATCTCGCATGAGATAGCAGCCGGGGCGGTCGGGCAGGTTCTTCACCCGCTCCCTTATGAGGTCGCTCGCCACGCTACGCGAGCTCTTTCGCGGGCTCGTCCTCCTTCTTCGCCTTGAAGTCCTCGTCGGCCTCCTTCTCGCCTTCGGCGAGCCCCTTCTTGAATTCGTTCTTCGCCTTGCCGAGGCTGCGGGCAAGGTCGGGTATCTTCTTCGCGCCGCCGAAAAGGACGAACGCCACGACGACGAGTATCACTATCTGCCACGGGCCGCAGTTCTGAAGAAATCCGAAAACCATTGTCTTGTCCTCCTTGTTGTTCCTTTGTTGTTCGCTATTTTACCAAATATTCGCCGTGGAATCAAGCGCAACCGAGGGCCCTGCGGGCGAAAAGGTCGAGCTCGCCCGTGAGCGAAAGGAAGTCAAGCGACATGTACCTGTCGCGCATGTAGACCGTCTTCCTCGCGTCCGCGAGCGTCGCGGCGACAGTAGAGCCGATCTCCTCCGGAGCAACTGGCGCCCCGACCGCCCTGAGCTTGCGCTCCACCGTCTCCGAGGGGACGAGCTGCGCGACTAGCCTCGCGCGTATCTCCGGCCACCTTGCCTTGAAGCCCTCGAGCCTGGCCCGGGTCTCCTCGCGTCCGACGAACTTGGCCTTAGCCGCCTTTACGCCGAGATCGGGGAACTTCGTGCCGGCGAACATCGCCTCCCCTATCCTGCACTCCTCCTCGAGCGGTCGCCAGTTCCCGAGGCAGGCCTCGACGTCGAGCTGCGAATAGTCGCGGGCGAGGATCTCCTCGTACACGCGGCACATGAAAAGCGTGAACACCCCCACCTGTATCCCGTGTGGCACGATCTCGCCCTTGAAGACGTGGTCGCGCATCTCGAGAAGGTGGCTGAAGAGGTGCTCCGCGCCCGAGGCGGGGCGGGAGCTCTGCATGTCCTGCATGGCGAAGCCGCCGAGCATGAGCCCCTCCACAAGCCTTGTGAACGGCTCCGCGCGCGCCGCAGCCACGCCGTCCGCGTCCTCCAGCGAGGCCTTGAGGTTGTCCTGCACGGTATGCCATGCGCCCTCGTGCCATTCCGCGGCGCCAAGTTCGCTTGCGAGTATCCAGTCCGCCCCGGCCGGGACCTTCGCCATCAGGTCCGCAAAGCCGCTTGCCGCCATCCACGCGGGCGCCGTGCGCATGACGTCGATGTCCGCAACGATCACCCTCGGCGCCGGGCAGGGATACGTCATCTTCGACCCCTCGGGGCTTCTCAGCGCGGCGCCGAAGCTCGAGTATCCGTCGACGCTCGCCGCAGTCGCGACGGTCATGTACGGAACGCCCGTCTCGCCTGCAGTCCTCTTGGCGATGTCGTTCACTACGCCGCTCCCCGCCGCAACGGGAACCGCGCCCTCGGCCCCGAAGGCCAAGAACGCATCCCTCGTCTCCTCGACATAGCGGTAGTCGGCGTGGAACGTCCTGCCGCCTGGCTCGAGCACGTGCTCGCCTGCCTCCACCCCCGCGGAGGAAAGGAGCGCCGCAACCTTCTCCCCCGCCGCCTTGCGCGTCCTCGGGTCGCAGACGACGAATGCGCGCCTCGCGCCCGGAAAGTGCCTCTTGAAGAGCTCCGGCGCCTCGTCCAGAACCCCTTCGCCTATTACGCACGCCTTCGTGTCGGTCGCCCGTGCAAGCGCCCTGCCGATGATGTCTTCCATGTTTTCCCCTTTCAATGCGCACCTGCCCCCTGCATGTCCCCGACGACGGCCCTGGATCTCGTGGCCACGAGGAGAAGCTCGCATGATATCGCCTCGGCGGGGATGCCGGTCAACCTCTCGAGCGCGCGGCGGTAGGCCGTCATCTGCGCGCGATACGTCATGGCCATCCGCGCCTCGAACTCCTCTCGGGACTCTCCCCTCATGGGCCTGTTGGTCTTGAAGTCCTGTATAACGGCGCGGCCGCCCGCGAATACGACGCGGTCGAACTGCCCGCTCTCCCAGACGCCGCCGGAGAGAATCTCGTATGAACGCTCGCGCCAGAGGTCCGTAAACCCGGCGGGGCGCACAAGGGCGCGGTCGAAGTCGTCCCTGGCGAGTTCCCCGTCTACAAAGTCCAATGCCTCGAACTCCCTGTGCGCCTCGACGCCGCGCTCGATCGCCCGCCTTCTCGCGGAATCGCGCATGAAGAGGGCGCTCGCGACCTCGCCGTCGGCAAACTTCCTGGAGGGAAGGCGCCGCCTGAAGGACTGCCGCGCCTTGCGCGGCTCCGTCCTCGGCACCGGGAGCTCGCATCCGCTGCCGCTCGCAGGCGCATTCGTCCCCGCCAATGCCTCCGCCCAGCGGCGGTTGCCGATTTCGGCAGGAGAGCCGAGAGACTGCCGAACGATGTCGGAGAACCTCACCGTGGAGGAATCCCTGGCGGCCTGCGGATGCAATATGACGGTCATGGACCTTTTCGCCCGCGTCATCGCCACGTAGTACGTGCAAAGCTCCTCGAGCTCCTTCCTGCACTTGCGCTCGTCCATCGCCCTGGACAGGGCGCCGGCGTACTTCCCCGCCGCGCCCGGGTCGCCAAGCACCCACCCGTCGCCGACAACGGGGCCCTTTTCCCCGCCGCTGCCGATGCCGCAATGCTCGTAGAGCGGCAGGACGACATAGTCGAATCCAAGCCCCTTTGAGTGGTGGATCGTCATCACGCGCACCTTGCCGGCGGCGGCGCAGGTCCTGTTCCTGCGCGACTGGAGAAACGAGCGGAAGTCTGAAAGGCGCGTGTCCGGCCGCATTGAAAGCTCGAATTCCTCCGCCGCCTTCAGCATGCCTACGTACTGGCTTTCGACGTACTCGCCCCAGTCTGGCAGCATGGAGGCGCGAATGGCCTCACGCAGCTCGCGGAACGTGCGCACAAGCCCCTTCTCCGTGAATGCGCGCGAGAAGTCCCGTGACACTTCGTCCGGCTGCGGAAGCCTGTCGCCATACGCCGCCTTTGCAACGTTGGTCAACATGAAATGCCGCCACGTCATCGTAGCGCCCGGATGGTCGGCAAGCTCCACAAGGTCGAGGAAACCGCCGAGGGCGGTGGTTTCGCACGAATCGCCGTCGCCCTCGAACTCCACGTCGTTCATGCCGCGGCCCTTGAGGTAGTTGACGATCTTGCGGCCGAGCTTGTTGTCCCTCACGAGAACCGCCGCCTCAAGCCCCCTTTCCACGGGCCTTGCGGCGGCAAGCGCGTTGTAGACCGGCTCGAGGAAGTCTTCCTTCTTCGCGCCGGGCGCGTCCATGACCTGCACAAGCCCCTCGATGTCGCCGCGTGCCGACCTGTGCTCATGGCACTTCGCCTTCCACCTGGGGAACAGGTCGCCGACGGCCCCGCCCGCAAACACCCTGTTCACCGCCTCGACGACGGCAGGCCCCGATCTCCACGTACGGTCGAGGTGGATCCTCCTGTAGACGGCCTCGTCGTCGCATTCCCTCTCGAAGATGGATACATCCCCCTCGCGCCAGCCGTATATCGCCTGCTTGAAGTCCCCGACAACGAAAACCGGCTTTTCGCCGCCAGACTGCTTGGCCTCGTCTACTAGGTCGGCCAACGCCCTCCATTGCGGCCGGCTCGTGTCCTGGAACTCGTCGAGCGCCCATGCGCGTATCCTGCAGTCCATGCGGTACTCGAGGTTCCTCCTCACGTGCTCCGGGAGGGAGCTTACGAGTCGCGGGATGTCGCCGAAGACCAGGTTGCCCTTCGCCCGCACCTTCGCGTTGTATTCGCGCTCGAACGCCGAGATGAGGCGATAGACTCCCATCGTCTCCTCGATCTTCATGCGCATGCAGTATCCCGCAACGAGATGCACGGCGTCGCGCAGCTTTCGCGCGTCCTCGCCGGCAACCGCATACCGCTTCCTGTACTTGAACTCTATGACGGCGCGGGAAAGGTCCTCCTCCGCAAGCGACATGACCTTCCCCGCAATCCCGACGAGACCTGAAAGCCTGCCGCGGAAACCCTTCACCCATTCCGCGAACGCCGCCCAGGCGGCATCGCCGGGGAAGATGTCCAGAAGCCCGTCTGCGGCACGCGCAAGGTCGGCTTCCGTTGCGCCAATCCACTCCGGGGGCCTGTCGCCGAAAACTCCGCGGACGCAGTTCCAGGCTGCTTCGTCGCCGTTCTCGAGCACGAGGCCGTGCCATTCGCCGACAAACCTGTTGTACGCCGCTATGAAGCTTCGCGGCTCCTCGCGGTTCATCGCAAGCGAGAACGCCTCCGCGAAATGCCTGCGCGACGTCTCGTCAGTGCGGCGGAGGATCGAAAACGACGTCTTCGCGCGCTCGTCCTCCGCGCGGCTCTCGTCCATTATCTGCATCTCCCCGCAGATGCCGAGCTCGAGCGGAAAGACCCTCGCCATGCGCATGAGGAAGCTGTCCAGGGTGCCGATCTGCGAAAGGTGCTGCGTGCCTATCGCCTGGCGCAGGAGCGCGATGTCGGCGGGCCTGCGCCTCGCGGACTTCGCGAGCATGCCGACAAACCTCACGAATATCTCGCCGGCGGCAGCGCGGGAGAACGTGAGCGCGACTATCTCCTGCGGCTTTGCGCCGGCCCTCAGGAGCGCGATGATGCGGGAGGCGAGTCGGTGGGTCTTGCCTGTGCCGGCCGAGGCCTCGATTATCTTGTTGCCGTTCATTTCGCCGCGCCGCCCTCCCGGCGAAGAAGCGCCGCGTACGCGCCGTCGGAACCGTCCTCAGAGGGCAACATCTCGCGTTCGCCACCAAGCGCGAAATCGGGATGGCGCGACAGGAATGCCGCCGTCTGCATGGCGTTCTCCTCCGGCTCGAGCGAACAAGTCGAATAGACGAGCCTCCCGCCCGGGCGGACGAACTTCGCTGCGTTGTCAAGAATCGACCTCTGCAGCCCGACAAGGCGGGAAAGCTTCTCCTCCGAAAAATTCCATCTCGCGTCGGGCCGCCGCCTGAGAACGCCCGTGTTGGAACACGGCGCGTC
Source organism: Verrucomicrobiota bacterium (assembly GCA_016280825.1). Classification (GTDB taxonomy): domain Bacteria; phylum Verrucomicrobiota; class Kiritimatiellia; order RFP12; family UBA1067; genus UBA1067. The sequence goes on along the minus strand of JAEEHL010000029.1, from coordinate 25,167 downwards.
GACAAGCGCCGCGTCGAACGACTCACCCTCCGGGATCTCAGAAAGCGAACTCACGACGCGGGCGCCGAGCCTTGTGCGCGCAAGGTTCTCCTCGAGCCGGCGGCGGCGCGCCGCGTTCACCTCGCAGGCGACAAGGTCCGCGCCACGCCACAGGAGCTGAACCGACTTGCCCCCCGGAGCCGCGCATGCGTCGAGGACCTTCTCCCCGGACGAAACCCCCATTAGCTCGACGGCGGCTGCGGTCGCCCTGTCCTGCACGATGAACTCGCCTTCGCTGTACCCCGGCACGTCCTCAACCCTGCGCCCGCGCTCCAGTTCGACGAAGGAACCGTCCCTGCGGGCGAGAAACGTCTTCGCCGGCACGTTCAGGTCCCTCATGAGGGCGGCTGTCCTCTCCGCGCCAAGCCTCGCCGACCATCGCCTTGCAAGAACCGATGGAAAGCTCTCCCTCGCGTCGACGGGCGCCTCCGCAAGCTCCCTCTCCACCGCGTCGCGGTTCCTCGCGACGTTGCGCAGGACCGCGTTCACGACCTTCGGCACGCTCGCGTTCCTGCAGAGCCGCGCCGCCGCGACGGTCTCGTTTACCGCGGCGAAGTCGGGGACGGAATCCATGTACAGGAGCTGCGCGGCGCCGACGTACAGCAGGGCTTCAAGCTCCCCCTTCGGCCACCTGGCGACGAACTTGCCGAGGACGAGCCGCAGCGCGCGCAGCCTGCGTATTGCAGTATACACGAGATCCTGCACGAACGCCCTGTCTTCCGCGTCGGCGACAAGCCCGGCAGGGAACTCCTTGGTGGAGAGCCATCGCATGAGGGCGAACGCGGCGGTTCTGCGCGAATTCACCATCGAGAGCGCGCCTCAGTCGGCCCTGTGCGCGTCCTCGAACGCGCGAAACCGGCCTGCAAATCCCGAAAGCCTTTTTTCAAGGGCCGCCTCGGCGTCAATTCCAAGATCCGCAAGCCGCTTCACCGCGGCAAGCATGTACCCCCCCGGGTCGGCTGCGGCGTCGACTTCCGGAATCGGCTCCTCGTAGCCGGCGCGCGAAGCCTTCTCCATCATGCGCCGCGCCTTGAGAAGCGCAGGCAGCGACGGCGGCACTCCGTCGAGGGCGCTGCGGCGGGCCTTCTTCGCCCGCTCCATGGCCTTGATGCGCTCCCAGTTCCTGAGCACGGCGGCTGAATCGTCGGCCTTGACGTCGCCGAAGACGTGCGGGTGGCGGTGGACGAGCTTGTCGGCAACGGCGTTCGCCACGTCGTCAAAGGTGAAGTCGCCGCGCTCCTCGCCCATTACGCTCTGGAACATGACCTGCAGGAGGACGTCGCCCAGTTCCTCTACGTAGGACTCCCTGTCAGACGGATCATCCATCGCCGCGAGAAGCTCGTACGTCTCCTCGAGAACGCACGGCTTCAGGGTGTCAAGCGTCTGCTCGCGGTCCCACGGGCAGCCCCTCTCGGGGTCGCGCAGGCGCTTCATTATCTCGTGGAGCCTCTCTATGCCGGACATACGCGCAGAACCGCCGCGGCCTTTCTTGCTGCGGGAGCGCCCATCTCGCCCACCATAGCGCACGCGCCGCTGAAATCCTGATATTCGTTGCGCGGGCACGATACGGCCATGGAGCCGATGCCGTACTTGAGGCCTTCCTTCACGGAATGGCCGGACCCAGCGACAATCGCAAGGCGCGAAGGATGGATGCGCATTAGGTTAACTACGCGCTTCACCGCGGCGCCGGAGATTCCGCCGTAGCGCGTCATCTCCTCGTGCACGAGAACCGTCCTGCCGCCGCCCGGGAGCTGCGCCGCGAGGGCGGCGATCGCCGGGCTCTCGACATCGGCGCAAGTCACGAGTACCGTCCTGAGGCCGCTGTCCGCGGCAACCTTCAGGAAGTTCCTGACAGGCTGCGTGACGAGCGAGGGGAGCTTCTTCGTGAACGCGGCCTTCATCGCGGCGGCAAGGTCGCGCGCGGCCTTAGGCGCGGTCTTCTTGCACTTGTTGCGGGAGAAGTACTCCGCAAGGGCCGCCTCGCTGTCCCTCCCCGCGAAATAGCGCGCCTCGTCCACAGCCGTCAGCGACAGCTTCGGGTCAATGGAGGAAAGCGTCTTGCGCAGGGTGCCGAACAGAAACTCGAGCCCCCCGGGGGCAACGTAGTCGAGCTCGACAATCAGGCCCTTCTCCAGCGAAATCATGTCGCGGGCTCCAAAAGGTCACTTGACGGCGTCAAAGCGCTTCTTGCGCGGATTCGGCTGGCCGATCTCCTTGCACATCGCCCGGAAGCTGCCCTTGCGCACGTTGAACGGCTTGCCGCCCTTGATGCGGCTGAACTCGCAGGCGCGTATCTTGCCGAGGGCGTCTTCGTCCTGGCCGACCACCCCCGACACTCCGGAAAGCGCGCACTCGACGGCCTTCGCGCAGCACTTCGAGATGAGGCGCAGGTCCTTCGGGTTGGGCTTCGCGGACCTCGCGAAATAGCCGGACTTGAACACCTGCACCTTCTCCGCGCCGAGAAGCTCGCCGAAGCGCCTGCCGACGTACTGGCCGACGTTCACCTTGTCGAGCCTCGGGTGGCCGAAGGCGTCTACCGGCACTTCCTCGCCGCGCCTCTTCATCTCGGCGATGATCTCCGAAACCCCCGCCCCCTCGGAGACGAAGATGTTGACCGCGTCGACCTCGTCCATTATCGCCCTGAGCCGCTTTGCCTCGCTCGCGAAGTTTATGCGCGACTCCGGCACGTAGATGGCGTGGACGTCCTGGCGCTTCATGTTGAGCCCGAACTCCGGCAGGAACTTGACCTTGCGCTCGAGCATCTTGCGGTAGTAGAAGGCCGTCTTGTACGTAAGCCAGCCGCAATTGCGCCCCATGACCTCGTGGATCGTGAGGGCGCGCGGGTTCGCGCTGTTCTCCTTTACGACGTTCAAGAAGAACTTCGCCCCCTCCTCGGCGGCGGTCCACGCGCCGAGCGACTGCTTGATCGGGTAGACGTCGTTGTCGACCGTCTTCGGCAGGCCCACCACGATGAGCGGGTAGTTGTTCTTCGCAAGGTAGTCGGCAAGGTCAGCCGCGGTCGTGTTGGTGTCGTCGCCGCCGATCGTGTGGAGCACGTCGACGCCGTCCTTGACGAGCTGGTCCGCCGCGACCTTGAGGGGGTCTTCGCCCTCCTTCACAAGACCGCGCTTGACGCAGTCCTTCACGTTCGTGAGCTTGACGCGGCTGTTGCCTATGGGGCTGCCTCCGTGCATCGTGAGGACGAGCGCGTTCTTGCGCACGACGTCCGTGACGGGAATCGACTCTCCCTTCAAAAGCCCCATGTAGCCGTTGATGTAGCCTATCATCTCCACGTTCGGGGCCTTGTCGGTGTACTGCTTTATGAGAAAGCCGATTGCGCTGGAGAGACACGGCGCAAGGCCGCCAGCCGTCAGAAACGCAACCTTTTTCACTTCCTTTGCCATTTTACCATCCTCCTTTCGATTGCAATTACATTTTCCTCATCAAGTCGGCCATTTCAATCGCCGCCTGCATTGCGGAAAAACCCTTGTTGCCCTGCTTCGTGCCGCAGCGCTCGACCGCCTGTTCAAGCGATTCGGCGCTGACGACCCCGTCGATCACCGGAACCATCTCCGCCATCGAAATCTCGCTGAAGGCGCGCGCCGTCGTCTCGTTGATGAGCGATGCGTGGGGAGTTGCGCCCTGCACGACAACGCCGAGCGCAACCACAGCGTCAAACTTGCCCGACTTCGCAAGCTTCTTGGCAGCGAGCGGCAGCTCGTATGCGCCAGGCGCCTTCACGATGACGATGTCGGCGTCCTTTCCACCATGCCTCACAAAGGCGTCGATGGCGCCTTTTACAAGCTGGTCGGTGAGAAAACTGTTGAAGCGGCTCGCAACCACCGCGATTTTCATGTCCTTGGCCACTAGCCCAGCAGATATCTCCGTCATATTTCTCCCTCTCCTTCCGTTTAGGACGCGTATTTTATCAAATATGCGGCCTATTTGTCAAAATTGCCCCATGACTGGTTTGCGACCTGCCGTGTTTACCGCAATTTCATGTTGCGCTGCGGCGCTCGACGCGACGGCCAAGAGAGCAGATTATGTCGTAGGCGTGCGTTCCCTTGGCGGCGGCCCAGTCGTCGGGAAATACGGAATGCCTGCCGTCGCTCCCAAGGCAGACGACTTCGTCGCCCGGGCGCACGTCGCCCGCGCCGGAGACGTCCACCGTCGCGTAGTCCATCGAAATGCGCCCAACGACGGGGCAGAGGCGTCCGTTGACGAGCACGTTGCCCCTGTTGGAGAGCGCGAGCGGCAGCCCGTCGGCGTATCCCGCGGCGATGGTTGCTATGCGGGAGCGCTTCCCGAGGCGCCATGTACGCAGGTACCCGAGCGACGTCCCCGCCGGGAGCGTGCGGACCTGCGCCACCCGCGCCTTCAGCGAGAAGACGCATTCCACCCCGAGTTCGCGCCGCCCGTTCGGGTCGAAGCTGCCGTAGAGGTCTATGCCGGCGCGGACCATGTTGAACGGCCTCCTGGCGCACTGCGGGAAGTTGTTGATCGCGTCGGACGCGGCGATGTGCACCGCCTTGAACCTGAAGCCCGCACTCCTCGCGTCGCGGAGAAAGGCCTTGAAGTCGGCTATCTGCGCAAGCGCGTACGCGTCACCCGGCGTGCCGGCCGTGGCGAGGTGCGAGAACACCCCCTCGATTTCCAGCGAGGGCAGCGCGGCCGCCTTCGAGAGAACGTCCATCGCCCCGGACACTGGCACTCCAAGCCGTCCCATGCCGCTGTCGACCTTGAAATGCATTCTGGCCTTCGTGCCCAGCCGGCATGCCGCGCGGGAGACGAGCCTTGCCGTTGCAAGGTCGATGGCGGGGAGGACGATCCCCTCCTTCACCATGTCGGGTATCTCGCCAGGCAGGACGCCAGAGAGCATCTGCACGTGGCTTCCGGGGCAGAGCCCTTTCAGTTCTAGCGCCTCGAACGGATCGGCCACGCCGAAAAGCCGGCAGCCTGCCCCGTAAAGCGCCTTTGCGACCAAATCCACTCCAAGGCCGTATGCATTCGCCTTCAGTACGCAGAGCACCCTCGCCGGGCGAACCCTCTCCACCATCCGCCTGTAGTTGGAGACGAGCCTGTCCCCGTGGAACTCCGTCCAAACGCGCTTTTCCATGACCTCTACCTGTATGCGACGCGGGTTATCATGTACCCCGTCATGAGAATGAGGAGGAAGCTCAGTATCACGCTTCTCTGCGTCGAGCGCCCCACGCCCGTCGCGCCAAGCGAAGTCGAGAAGCCCTCCGAAACGGAGACCGCGCCGATCACGAGGCCGAAGACGAGCGCCTTCGCAAGGCCGACGAAAAGGTCCTTCGCCTCGGCAATCGACATTGCGCTTGCCATGTACTGGCCGAAGTCGACGTTGAGCTGCGTAAGCCCCACGATGCCGCCGCCCATCGTGCCGACGACGCAGCAGAAAAACGCCATAAGGGGCGACATGAGGACGAGCGCGAGGATGCGCGGCGCGGCAAGGTACCTCACGGGCGAAATGGACATTATCTCGAGCGCCGCCACCTCGTCGTTCACCTTCATCGTGCCTATCTCCGCCGCGATCGCGCTGCCGACGCAGGCCGCAAGGCACATCGCGCAGCTGAACGGCCCCATCTCGCGGATGAGCGATATCATGACCGCCGCGCCAAGGTGCATCTCCTGGTTGAAGCGGCGGAGCTCAAGCCCCACCTGCAGGGCGAGTATCATGCCTGTAAAGAGCGAGACGACGGTCGTCACGGGGAGCGTGCGTATGCCAGTCGAATAGAGGTGCCGCGCAAGGTCCGCCCGGCCTGACTTCCTGAAGACCACCGCCGGGAACGATGTAACGGAGAGGAAGAGTATCTTCCCCGCGTGGCCGACCCCGGACAAAAGGCGAAGGAGACGGCGAAGCGCAGCCTCCGCAAATGTGCGCGGCGCCTCGTCCCAGACCTGCTCTCTAGATATCTCCATGTAGCCGCGTATTATATCAGTTTCGCCCCGCCCATGTAAAGACGCCTGACAACCTCCGCGTACTCGCGGTAGATCCTCCCGGCGTCGAACTCCGCCTCGGCCATTGCGCGCGCACGGCTCCTGCAACCGTGGAGGTCCGCGGCAATCTCGCGGACCGCGGCGACGAACCCGTCTGCGTCAGAAGGCGGATACGATGCGCCGGCGCGGTAGCGCGACAGGAGCGCGGCGCTTTCGCCCCCGAGGGAGCTTGCCACGGCGAGCCCGGCGGCAGAGTAGTCGGCGAGCTTGTACGGCATCCCCACGAAGCTCCCGCCGTCCATGGGGACGATGCCGATGTCGCACGACCTCAGCAGCCTTTCGAGTGCGTCCGCCCCGAGATACCCCGGCGTCAGCAGGCGGTCTGCGCAGCCAAGCGAGGCGGCAAGGCCCCTCAGCGACGCCATCGCGGGCCCCTCCGCCCCGGCGACGGCAAGCGTAGCGCCTTCAAGCCGCGCCAGTGCCCGGACCGGCGTCTCGAGGTCGTACGTCCGCCCGGTTCCGCCGGCATAGACGAGCTTCAGTCCGTCATGGCGCCGCTCGATCCGCGGCGGTGGCGAAAGGTCTATGCCGTGGTACGCCCTGTAGTACGACTTCGCCCCTGCGGAAAGGGCCATCTCCCTGTATCCGTCGCAGACGCCGGTGACGAGGTCGGCCTTGCTGTAGGCCCTCTTCGCCATTCGAAAAAGCGGGGCGAAGAGAATCGGGTAAAGCCACCCGGCCTGACGCGGCAGAAGCCGCCTGAAGGTCTGTGGCCAGGCGTCCATCACGTCCACTACGACCTTGCAGCCGAATTCGTCCCTCAGCCTGAAGGCGGCGCCTGGCGCCGAAAGCGGCGGAACCGACACTACAACCACGTCTGGTGCGCCTTCCGCCGCGGCGGCGGCCCGCGCGTCCTCAAGCCACTTCGCCGCGTAGCGCCTGTGGCTTCTCGCCCGCGCAACCGAAACGTTGCGGGAGTACGGCTCCGTCTTCACGAGCCTCATGGGAAAGGGATTGCCGAAAAGCTCGCACTGCAGTTTGCGGCGCGTCTTGAGCGAATGCGAGAAGTCGCTCGTCCAGTAGACGACATCGTGGCCCGCCTGCGCAAACGCCTGCGCCATGAGCCAGTATCTCTGCGGCCTGAACCCCTCGGGGGGAATGTTGTCAAAGGGGTTTTCTATCCAGACTTTCATCTGAACGCGTCGAAGAGCATCCCGCGCGCCACCTTGCGGGCGACGGCTTCGCCCGCAAGCCGACTCAGGACGACATGGGCGAAGAGCATCGCGGCGGCCGGCCCCTGGCCAGTGACGACGTTGCGGTCCGCAACGACGGGCACGTTGGCGCACGGGCGGTCGAGCTGCGGGACAAGCGTTGGATAGCACGTGACGTGCTGGCTTTCGTGCAGGACGCCCGCCTCGACGAGCACGACGGGGGCGGCGCAGATCGCGCAGATGAGCGCCCTTTCGTCGTTCATGCGGCGGAGAAGCGCGATGACCCTCTCGTCGGCCTTCAGGAGTTCCGCGCCCTGCCCCCCGCCGGGAAGGACGATCGCGTCGAACGCCTGGGACGAAACGTCGGAGAAGATCGCGTCGGCCTTGATCCGCGTGCCATGAGCCCCGACGACCTCGAGGTCCTGCCCAGTGGCCGCGACAACGGTCTCCACGCCGCCGCGGCGAAGCACGTCGACGACCGTGACAGCTTCGACGTCCTCGAAGCCTTCGGCAAGCGGAACTATGGCTTTGCTCATCCTCGCTCCCTCCCGGCCGCGGCGATGCGCGGCCTATGACTGTTCAACGTTTTACAGGGCGACGTTCTTCGCCTCGTTGCAGCGAAGCCGCCTGCCGAGAATTTCCTTGTCGGAAAGCGCTGCAATGGCCGCGTTGGCCTCGTCGCGGTTCGGCATGTGGACGAACCCGAACCCCTTCGACTTGCCATTGTAGCGGTTCATTATGATTCGCGCCGAGTTTACCTTTCCGTACGCCTCGAACTCCCTGCGTAGCACGTCCTCGGTAAGGTCGTAGCTCAGGTTGCCTACGTAGATCTCGATGGACCCGTCCGCCGGGGCGGGATGGGTCTTCTCGAACTTCGGCTGCTCGCGGCGCTTCCTCGACTGGCCGGCGCCCTGGGCGCCGCCCTTGCACCTGCAGCCGCTACGAAGCCTGCAGACGACGCAGCTGAAGATCATCCCGGCGACGAACGCCGCGACCGCTATCGCGATTGCCGCGCCCTGCGGGCATGCGGCCTGGTGCCCTCCGAAGAGCGCAATTGCGCTTTTGACTATGCATTCCATTGTTTACCTCTCCTTCTTTTTTCCTTCGTTGCCGGGCCTCCCGGCTGTCTGTCTCTACCCTGCTTCCCCCTCGAGCATGCGCCCTCAGCAGCTCCTGTAGTCGCCCAGCGATTTCATTCGGCTCGGGTGGCGCAGCTTGCGCAGCGCCTTCGCCTCTATCTGGCGTATGCGCTCGCGCGTTACGTTGAATATCCGCCCGACTTCCTCGAGCGTGCGGCTGTACCCGTCGCCAAGCCCGAAGCGGAAGTCGACTACCTGCCGCTCGCGATCGGTGAGGGTGTTGAGAATGTCGCGGAGGCGCTCCTTGAGGAGATGCCCCTCCGTCACCTCGAACGGGTTCTCGCTCGAAAGGTCGGGGATGAAGTCGCCGTAGTGTGCGTCTTCGTTGTCGCCTACCTTCGACTGCAGCGAAATGGGGTGCTGCGCCATCTTGCGCACGGCGCGCACCTGGTCGATGGGGATGCCGAGCTCGTCTGACAGCTCCTTCTCCCCGGGTTCGCGCCCGAGCTTCTGAATAAGCCTCTTCTGCACGCGCATGAGCTTGTTTATGGTCTCGATCATGTGCACGGGAATGCGAATCGTGCGCGCCTGGTCGGCGATGGCGCGCGTCGCGGCCTGGCGTATCCACCACGTCGCGTAGGTCGAGAACTTGTAGCCGCGCTTGTACTCAAATTTCTCGACGGCCTTCATGAGACCGGTGTTGCCCTCCTGGATGAGGTCGAGGAAGCTGAGACCGCGGTTCATGTACTTCTTCACAATCGAGATGACGAGCCTCAGGTTCGCCTCGACCATCTTCGTGCGGGCCACCTGCCCCGTCTTGAGGATGTCGCGCATCTCCTTGAAAGAGGCGAGGAACTCCTGCGGCGTCATGCCGAAGTTGGCCTCGAGCCTCGACATCTTCTCGCGCACTGCCTGAAGCTCCCTGTCGCGCTTCTTCGTGGGCTTCTGGGTGAGAAGAGCGCTCTGCCTGGCGACAAGCTGCCTGTAGGGCAGGTAGATCACCTCGTCCGCCTCCACGCAGAGGCTTTCGAGAATCTTCTGCTTGAAGCTCATCGCGTCGAAGCACCTGCGCAGCTGCTTGCGCGCGGCCTCGAGGGCCTTCGTGGAGTCCCTCAGCCTGCGCTTGTCCACCTTGCGGCGGTTGACCTCCGCAAGATACCTGTCGCTCGCCGCGTGCATGCGCTTCTCGATCTCGACTATGGTCTTGCGGAATTTCGGTATCTTCACCATGTACGAGTCGCGGTTCTCCTCGAACTTGTCGGTGACGATCCTGTCGAAGCGCTCGTGCTGCCCCTCAAGGCTGTCGAGGAGGCGCGCGTACAGCGCCGGCGCGAAGAGGTAGCGGTTGAAGATGTCGCACGTCTTCGCCTCCGCCGCCTCGATGGTCTTGCATATCTCAATTTCCTCCTCGCGGGAAAGGAGCTCCACCTGGCCCATCTGGTGGAGGTACATGCGTATGGGGTCTTCGATCATCTCCGAACGCGGGCGGCCCTCGCCGGCCTTGGCGTTCTTCGCGTCGAGGTACTTCTTGACGTCGTCTTCGCGGATGATCTGCACGCCGAGGGCCTCGAGTATCTTGAGGTACCTCTCGCTCTGGATCGCGTCTACGATGTTCGAGGGGAGTATCTGGTTCAGCTCCTCGTAGGTGACGTAGCCGCCGTTCGCCTCGCTGCGGCGCTTGACCTCGTTGATGACGTCGTTCAGCTCGCGTTCGCGCAGTATGCTCATGCCCTCCATCGAGGGCAGCACCGCTTCCGACGAATCGTCGGACTGGTCCACCTGCGCGGCTACCGGCAGCGGCAGCGGCTCGAGCTTTGCGTCAGCGTCCTCGTCGATCTCGCCAGGCTCCTCCTCCGCCCTCGCCACCTCAAGGGCGAGCTTCTCGGTGTCCATTATCGCCGCCTCGTATTCGGCGTCGTCCATAGGCGGCAGGTCGTCGCCGCTTTCGGCAACGGCACGAGACGCGGACTTTCTGGTCTTCACCTTCTTCCTACCGGCTTTCGATGCAACCGTCTTCCTGGCCGCTTTCGCAAGCGGTTTCTTCAATTTCGCCATCCAATCCTTTCAAGTATACAATCCACCCATTGGCACTTTGTCAAGCGTTCTGGGTATTATATCATAACTGCCCGCCAAATGCAACAATGATTGTTCCAGCTGGCCGGTGTCAGGGGTCAGTAGTCAGGGATCAGTAGCCAGTGGGTCGGCTTTAGTTCAGTCGTCGAACTCGATGACGAACATGTCGTAGACCTTGAAATCCCTCAATTGCGCCGTGCGGCCGTCAAGCTTCAACGGCGCCTTCTCGCCCGGGTAGTAGACCTTCTTTATCTTCCTCTCGCCGGGGATTGAAAGCTTGGCGCCAGCGACGCCCTCGGAGAAGACGTCGTAGTCGAGCATGTGGACAACGTACTTGCCGCCAAAGTCTGCGGCGGAAACCTCGACCTCCTTCGAGACGCCGCTTACCTCGACGGGCAGCGTCGCGCCGACCGCCGCGTAGCCCGACTTGGCCATCGCGCCTATCGACTCGAGGACGTTGCCCCAGAAGTCGAACTTCCCGGGCAGCATCTCCCAGCGGGACGCAACATGCGCGTGCGCAAAGTAGTTCGCCGCGACAAAGTAGCACCGCCCCTTGCCGAAGTCGTTCGCGAGAATCGCGGGGCTGCCGTTCCATTCGGCAAGCACCTTCGCCGTAGTGGGCTTCACAACATCGAAACCAAGCGCACCGTCCATCTCTATCTCCGCGCCCTTCTTCAATCCCGGCAGGAGCTCGCCTGCGTCCTCGGCGACCTTCGCGCGGACTATCGACTTCTCGGGCTTGGCAGCCCTGTGTATCGAGTCGTCGATGTGAAGCGGGCTGTCAAGGCCGGGCACTGCCTTGAACGCCGACGAGACGCCGTGGCGGCCTGCGAAAGTGTCGCTGTCGTCGCCCGTGCGGAACTTTGTCTCCTTCCAGTCGCAGCCAAAGACGTCTGCAAGCGCATAGTTGCCGCGGTTCTTGAGGCTGTGGCCGCCGAAGAGCGAGGTCGTGCCCTCGGCGACGAGAACGCCGCCCTCCTTCACCCATTCGCGGATTGTCTCGACCTCGGAATCAAGGAGGTACTTCGCCGTCGGGAGATAGAGGAACTTGTACTTGGAGATCTTCGACTTGTCCAAGGTCTCGGCCCAGACGACGTCCGAAGGCACCTGAAGTTCGTTCAGGGCCGCCCACGCAGCCATCGCGTTGTGGTCGTTGCGAGGCGGCACACCGCACATGAAGTACACCTGCTCCTTGACGGCGCTCGACGAGCGCTCGGAGAAGACGACCGCCGCGTTCGCCGCAGAGGGCGAGATTGCGTAGAGGTCTGGCGTCTTCGCTACGCGGGTGAAGACTTCCTTCGCGGCCTCCCAGCGGCCGCGCTCCCAGCTCCACATGTCAACCCAGCTTGGATATGCGAACATCTGGTGAAGCGAGAAGTCGTAGTAGCACTTCGAGTGGATCGCGTTCTGCCAGAACCCCCTGAGCGCATGCGCGTTCGACGGGCAGTACCAGTGGTACTGCTCGCTCATCACGCTTCTCGGCGCACCGCCGTTGCGGTAGCGCTCCATTAGATATGCGCTGCCGCGCCCGAAGCACTCGTACGACTCATGGCCGAGCGAGTCGAGCTTCTCCACGGCCTGCATTCCGCCGATTGGCTTTGTCGGGTCTGCAGTCGATATGACGTACGTCTGAGCAAAGCCCTTGCGGCGGGCGTGCAGGTAGTCCTGCGACTCGCGCCATGCGTTCTCGAGAAGCTTGCCGCCGAACTCCAGGACGAGCGTCCTCAAGACGCCGTCCCACGGCGGCGCAAAGCCGGCCTCAAGCTTCTTGCCCGGCCCGGCGCACCCAAATCCTATCCAGTCGGGGTTCCAGTCTGGCGACTTCTCGCTGGAAATGACCTTAAGCTCCGCGTCGCTCAGCTTGAGCGTCTTCGCCCAGTCGCTGCCGTAGCGCTCGGCAAGGAACTTCTTGAACTCCCCGACGTTCGCGCCGAGCTCCGGCCACGTCTCCTCCGCCCAAAGGCCGTGGTACGCAGGGACGTCCTTGAACTCCTCGAGAAGTATCTCAGACATCGGGCAGTTGCAGCGCACCCAGCCCGGCATGACGTCTATCCAGACAAGCCCGAGGTCGTCGGCCTCGCAGACGATGTCCTTGAACTCCTCTGGCGTCAGCCCGGACGGCGCCCCCCACGAATTGTGCACCCCCGTAAAGCCGGCGTCCTTCAGGTGCGCCCAGAGAAGCTTCTGCCTGTCGCCGCCGAACAGCCCGCCGGAGCCGCCCATTCCTGTGCGCCCGGCGAAGAAGTTGCATTTCTTCGTTATTGCGTAGAACATGGCGCGCGAACGGTATTCCTCCGGCTGCTTCACGCCGAGCGCGGCCCTGCCGCCCGCGGCAAGCGCCTTGAGCGCCCTTTCGGCGGCGAGCTTCAGGTTGCAGCCGTACCGCCATGAAAGGTAGTTGCCGCTGACGACGCCCCGCCTGTCGCGAGTGGCATAGGGCTTCGCCTCGGAGTCGATCTTCTCGATCGCGGCCTGAGCGCGCCTGTCGCCGATGTCGCCGAGGGCGAGAATCGCCGTGCACCTGAGGTCGATGTCGGCCTTCTCGTCCTGTGCAATGGAAAGAATCCTCTCCACCGCCTCCGTCGCCCTCAAGTGGCCAAGGGCGACGACCGCGTACATCCTGCAGTCGGGGTCGGGATCCGAAAGCATCTTCATGACCGCGGGGACGGCCTTCTTCTCGCCAATGAAGCCAAGGGCCTGTATCGCGCGGCGGCGGTCGAAGACCGACTTCGCCGAGAGGTTCTTCACGAGCGCGTCGACCGCGCCTAAAGCCTGCATCCAGCCGAGCGATATCGCCGCCTGCGTGCGAACCTTGTCGTCCGCGTCGGAAAGCGCCGCGCAAAGGGCCGCGACGGCCTTTCCGTCGTCGGGAGAGATGCGCCCCAGCTCAAGCGCTGCCTCGTAGCGCTCCTTCGGGCACTTCGAGGAAAGCTTCTCGACGAGCGCGGGGACCGACTTGAGGTCTTCAGCGACCTCCTTCTCGAGGGCTGCCTTCTTCGCGGCTTTCACCTTGGGCTGCATCTCGGCAATGAGCTTCCTGGCCGACGTCACGAACTGTTCCCTTATCTGGCGCTGGAGGCGGCTCTTGATGGCCTCAAGCTCGACCGGCGGATTGCCGGAGACGTATGCGAACGTCAGGTCGAACATGTCCATGCCCTCCACCTTGCGGCGCAGCTCGTCGCAGATCGCGGCGGCGACTTTGCGCGTGGTGGCGACGTCGCCCTTGAGAATCCTCGACGCGTTGACGCACTTCTTGGCCTCGTCGGCCTTCAGGAACTTCGCGTAGTAGTCGAGCTTGTACGAAAGCGCCTCCGGCTCGACCGTCGTCCTGTCGCGCCACTCTGCCACTATGCCGGGCCGCCTGTCGGGGCCTCGGTCGTCGATTGTCCATGTCCAGATCAGCTCGCGCCTTATGAGCGCCATCGCCGCCTTCGACATGGCCTTCTCCTGCTCCTGCGGCGACGGCTTCTTCTGCCCCGTCAGGTACTTGAGCGACGCCAGAAGAAGCCTCTCCGCGTCGGCACGGGTTTCGTCCACGACTCCATACGAGAAATGCCCGCCGTACACGACTACGCGCCCGCAGTAGTAGTCGCCGAACGTCCCTACGATGTCTTCGCCGCTGCAGCAGAAGACCTCGCCCCAGTCGCCTTTGCGAAGGCAGAGATGGTCGTTGCCGGACCCGACGACTGGCTTGCCGTTGAACGCCTTGGCGAGGGCGCTCTTGCCGACCGGCCATATCCACGGGCAGGAGACGCGGTTGTACACAGCGCCTATCTCGGGGAACATGGGGCGGTTCGCCGTACGCGGATAGCCGGAGCGGAAGCCGGAAAGAAAGACTCCCTTGCCGCCAGCCGCGTAGCGGACGAGGTTCAGGCGCGACTTTGGCGTCGGGAAGAAGTAGGCGTTCCAGCCGCCGCCGCAGTACATGACATCGGTCTTGTCGAGCTTTTCGACGTTCTCGAGGTCGTTCTTGGAGAACCACTCGATGTTCCAGCCGGCTTCGGCGAGGGAATTCGTAAAGCCGTCGGAGACGTAGCTCCGCCCGTCAACCCATATCCCAATCGTCTTCGCCTCTGTAGCGTGAGCAAGGGCGAGAAGTCCTGCGGCGGCAATCAGTTTTTTCATGCGTCCTCCAGTTGCGCCCGCACCAGCGGGCATTGCTTTGCGTGTATTGCCGTGAATTATATCACATTCCCACGCGCGCTGTCACCTTGCAAGGCAAGGCCAAGACGCAAGTGAAGGCCTGACAGGCAAGGCGAGACTCTGCAGGCAAAATGCAAATGGGCTTTCAACTGCGATTTTTAGGTTGAGAATCGCGGTTCTAAATGGTATAATTCAGCCACCTCCTCGACATGGGGGAGAAAGCGGGAACAATGACAGAACTTAGCGAGATACTCTCGGCGGTAAACGCAAAAATCAAAGCTGCCTGCGCAAGGGCGGGGCGGAGCCGCGACGAAGTGGAAATCGTCGCAGTCACGAAGACCCATGGTCCGGAAACCGTCAGGGAGGCGTGGGACGCAGGGCTATCGATAGTCGGCGAAAACAAGGTCCAGGAGGCTGCGTGGAAGAAGCCCGAAAGCGTTACTGGCCCAAGCTGGCATCTCATCGGGCACCTCCAGGGCAACAAGGTGCGGCCTGCGCTCATG
Source organism: Verrucomicrobiota bacterium (assembly GCA_016280825.1). Lineage (GTDB taxonomy): Bacteria > Verrucomicrobiota > Kiritimatiellia > RFP12 > UBA1067 > UBA1067. The sequence goes on along the minus strand of JAEEHL010000029.1, from coordinate 10,161 downwards.
CTCTTCGACTTCATTCACAGCGTCGACTCGCTCAGGCTGATAGAGAGGATATCCTCCATTTCCGAGGAGACGGGCGCGCGCCCGCACATCCTCCTCGAAGTGAACGTAAGCGGGGAGAAGTCAAAGACCGGCATGGAGCCGGGGCTTGTCGACGAAGCCGTGCGGGCAATCCTCGAGCGATGCCCGCGCATCGAACTCGAGGGGTTCATGACAATGGCCCCCTTTAGCGCGAATCCCGAGGACTCCCGCCCCGTGTTCCGCGCGCTCAGGAACCTGAGGGACGAGACCGAACGCAGGTTCGGCATCTCCCTCCCGCGGCTTTCGATGGGAATGAGCGGCGACTACGAAGTGGCCGTGGAGGAGGGAGCCACATGGATCAGGCTCGGCACCGTCCTCTTCGGGGAGCGGCCAAAGGTCAAGGGTGGAGCGTCGTTCTCTGGGCTTGACTCGTATTCGGGCGAAGGCCCCGTTGCAAAAGTCCTTGACTGACCGCTACTGTCGCGAAAAGGCGTCGACGACCGCTTCCGTCGCGCTGCGGTCGCTCTTTCCGCGATAGACTACCTTGCCCTTGGAATCCACCACGTAGATGAGCGGATATGACGCGACTTTCGGCTCCTTCGCGAAACCCGCCTCCTCGTAGAACGGAAACGAGAGCTTCTTCTGCGCGGCGATGCGCTTCACCCTGTCGGACCTTCCGCCGCGGTGCGACGCGAGTACGGCGAACTTCCTGTGCTTGAAGCTCTGCCATATCTGCTCGATGCGCGGCAGCGCCTTCGCGCTGTCGGGGTCCTCGATGTTCCAGACGTAGACGAGGACGACCTTCCCCCTCAGTTCCCGTCCCGCGATCTTCGGACCAGAATAGCGGTTGCAGTCCTCAAGCGCCCTCCATCCCTCTTCGACGAGAACCGCCCTCTCGACCTGCTCCTCGACCTTCGCGGGCGTCTGGTCGAGTTCTGCGGGGATATCGCCCTGCCTTGTCTCGGATTCCTCGCCGCCCTTCCTGTCCATCGCCTCGCGTGCCTTCTGCCAAAGCTCGACCGACCTCTCGCGTAGCGCCTCCCACGCCGCAATGGATATCTCCCCCGCGACGGTATCGGGGTATTTGAGCATCGCCACCGCGCCCGCGACGGCGATAGCTGCCACAAGGGCCAGAATCCATCCAATAAATCCCTTCATTGCCTTTCCTCCCCGGAATCGAGTTCCTCGTCAAGCGGCTTCATCCCAAGCGACTCAAGGCGCTGGTTGATGCTGCTCCACATCGTATGCCGCAGCGACGGCCCCGCCTTCACAAGCGATTCATGTGCCTTCGAGCGCAGCGCGCTCTCAAGCTCCTGCCGCCCGTCGAGCATCGAAAGGTAGTCTTCGAGCGTGCCGCCCGCGGCAATGTGGGAAAGCGCGTCCTCTCGCATCGCCGCCACCATCCCCGCAAGCTCCTCGTACTCGGGAACGCCCTTCCTGAGCGTGACGACGGGGCGCGAAAGCTCGCCCTTGAACTCCTCGATCTGCTCCTTCGTGAAGTCTGCCGGCACCACGTCCCACCCTGGTTGCACGTACATCGCGAAATGCCTGTAGAGCTTTTCCCCGAAGGCGTCCTGCCAGCCGTCGGCAAAGCCCTTCACGACAAGCGAGGAATCGCCTCCTATCTGTCGCCTGTTCTGCCTCGCCGCCGCGCTTCCGCTGCCGGAGAAGGCGATGACGAGCGCAGTCGCCGCGATGGCCGCAAGAAGCGCGCCCGCCGCGCCTATCGCCCACGGCTGCCAGCGGACGGGGTCGTCGCCTATCACGCGATACGGCCTTATCCCCTGCTTGCGAAGGAGAAAGTACGCCTCCGCCCTGTTCCGCGCGACGATTTCGCCGCGGCGGTTTTCATTGGTTTTCGTCTGGTATAGGTATTCGTACTTCACTTGGTCGCCTGCACAACCGCGTCAAGCTCGTCGAGTGCCGCCACCGACGCTATATGGCAGTTAAGCCACTGGTGGGCCACCGGCTCGAAGCCGTACCAGTGGGTCGAGATGTGGTTGTCCTCCGTATGGAGGTTGCGCGTTATGGAATCGCCGAGCGTGCGCGCCTTCGCGAGGTCGAGTGGCTTGCCCTCGGCGCGGTAGAGCGCGAGGTAGAGCTTGATGAGCTTCGAGGCGCTCGCGTCGATCGGCACGTACCAGCCGTACTGCTCCAGCACCCCTGGAAGCCCCCACTTCTCGCGCCCGACGCCTTCCTTCCAGTCGCCGTCGCCGAAGAACGTCTCCTTCGCGGCCCCGTCGAACGGAAGCTCCCAGCAGACGAACTGGTCTTCCGCGAAGCGCAGTATCTCGCGCGCCTCGGCAATGCGCTTCCTGTTCTTGGGGAAGCGCTCGAGGATGTAGAGCGCCATGTCGCATGCGTTGTGCTTCGTAAGGTTCGAGTACGGCGAGGACGGGCGGACGTCCTCGAACTGGCCTTCCCAGTTCCACGTCGCCATCGGGCCCTTGTCCATGTACTCGAACGCCCTGTCGAGCGCCGCCTTGTAATCCGCCTTGCCGGTGATCCCGTGGAGCGCGGCGAACATCGGAATCGCCCCCTGGATCGGGACGAGCCTGTTCTTGCCGTGCACCTGGCCGTCGGCAAAAGTCATGATAAGCGGCCACGTCCCGTCCTCGCCCTGGAGGCGCAGGAAGTGCGCGGCGATCTTCTCCGCCGCGTCAAGGTACTTCTCGACCTTCGTCTTCCTGTAGAGCGCGGCATACGCCACGGCCGCCTGGGCAGGATATATGAGCATCACCCTGCCCTTGTTGGACTTCGCCGCCGCGTTCTCGCCCCAGTATGTAGGCGGCCAGAACTCAAGCGGCGCGCCCTTCGGTTCGCTCACCGAGATAAGCCAGTCGGCGGAGGCCTTCGCGATTGCGATTGCCTCTTCCGCCTTTTCGGGGGCGTAGTCGGCATACGAGACCATCGACTTTATTATCGCCGAGTACATCTTCGACGGATAGCACGAATGGTACACCGTGAAATCCGGCTCGCCCGTCTTCAGGACATGCTGCGAAAGCGGGTGGTTGAAGACGTATTCGTAGCCGCGCTTCACGGCCTCGGCATACGGCATCGCCGCAGGCGGGTACTTGCCTGGGGTGTACGGAGCGGACTTCCAGAACAACCTCGAGCCCACGACCTGGTGGACGTTGTAGTAGCACTCGACTGCCGTCCATCCAGTGGGGAGCTTGTCCCATACCGGGGCAAGGGAGGCCTTCGGGGACTTCGCCACAAAGGTGTGGAGCTTGCCGTCGGAAGCGAGCACTCGGAAGGAATACCGCTTCACGTTGCCCACTTCCCTGAAGTCGAACGCCGGCGGATACATGAACATCGAAGCGTTCGCGTTCCAGAACGGCCTGTCGCCGATTCCGCCCTGGCGCACGACGTTCTTGAGGTCGGCCTTTACCGCATCTGCAAGGTCGCCGTCGGCAAATGCCGCGCCTGCCGCGAAAAAGGCCGCCGCGAAAGCCGCATTGCGCAACCCCGCCTTGAAAAGCCCGCCGATCCTGTCTGTTTTCATTGCCACTTCCCCCTTTCCTTTGGAAGATAGTTTACCATAATCGCCTGGCAAAATCAAATTCGCGATGCCGCGCTCCCTACCTGCGGGCAAGTCTCCCCATCCACTCCTTCGCGAACGTCTGCACCGAGAGGAGGTTGTCTGCCGTCGGAGCGAACCAGCTCCAGAAGTGCACATCGTCAAAATTAGCCCTGTACGCCTTGAAGTCGCATGGCGCGGGAATGGGGTCGAGTCCCGCCGCCTTGAAGTTGCCAATCGACCTTCCCATGTGCCATGCGGACGTCACGAGGAGAATCCGCCCGCCTTCGCCGACGATTTGAACGACATTGCGCGAATTCTCGTATGTGTTGCGCGAATCGTTGTCCACCACTATCGCCTCTCGCGGCACACCGAAGTCGAGAAGCAGGGGGACGGTAGCCTGAAGGTCCATTCTTCCGGCCACCACCACCTTCGGTGCCTTGCCTGCCTTGTAGAGGCGGGCGGCGTGCCATACGCGGTCGGCGCAATCCGCCATGTCGGGATAGGTCATTCCCTCAAGATAGACCATTCCGCCGCCGAGAAGGACAATCGCACTGGCTTCGGGAGAGGCATCTGCATCCTGCATCTCCGCATATGGGCGTTCAAGCGGCCACCCCGTGACGAGCGCACATGTGAACGTGCCCTGGAACCAGAGCGCGGCGAGCGCGATCCCGGCCGTCCAAAGGCCGGCCTTGAGGCGGCGGCGCGCGACGACGAGCCCTGCAAAGGCGACGACGAGCGAGAACGTAAGCGGGTTGAGGAAGAACCAGACGAGCTTATTTACGACGTACATAGCCAAAGACCTTTCCAAAGTACTTCAAGTATATTAGCGGCAGGCAGGAGAAAATGCCATGCGCCTTAAGCGCGCGGGCGTCCTGCCGGTTTATCTCGAGATTCGCCCTGATGCCCTTCGTCGATACCCCTCCTGCCCGCATCGCCGTGGTGCAGACGCCAACGTACTTCGCCTTGAGCGAATGCTTGACGAAGAGCCTGAGCATCATCTCGAAATCCGCGCAGATGGAATAGTCGAGCGAATAGAGGCCGAACCGCTCGAAGGCGCCGCGCCTCACGAACGTCGAGGGATGCGCCGGAAAGACGCCGAAGCGGAACATCCACTTCCTGAACTGCCTGCCCGAGCAGTAGCGCAGAGTGCCGGCGCAGCGCATCGCGTCCACGCCGGAAAGCGCCGCGCCCCGCGCAAACCGCACGTCGCCATAGACAATGTCGATGGAATCGTCAAACGCCTCCGCAATGCGCGCAACGACGTCGTCCGCGGCAAGGACGTCGTCAGAATTGAGGATCCCGACGACATCGCCCGTGCTGGCGAGAATCCCCTTGTTCATCGCGTCGTACAGCCCCTTGTCCGGCTCGGAGACGAACTTGAGCGGGTGGGTCTTCGCGTACTCGGCGAGGAACTCGCGCGTGCCGTCGGTCGAAGCGCCGTCGATGACAATGTGTTCCACCTCCACTCCATGCGGCAGTACCTGCCTTGCGACGCTTTCAATCGCGTCCGGCAGGGTGCGGAGCGAATTCCTGCAAACGGTCACTATCGAGACTTTCATCGCGCGCCCCCATCCTGCGCCGCAAGGCGCCTTTCTATCTCGTCCGCCATCGACTCGCGCCACCTGTAGTAGTCGGCGGGATTCAGGGAATAGTCCTTGGGAGTCGCCACGAGCGACGGCGGCACGACCGCCTTCCCGCCAAGCGACTCGAGGAGGCAGGCGTACGCATAGTCCTCGACGCCGTCGCGGTAGTTCTCGAGCCGCACCGACGCAAGGGGCTTGCCGCCGGGGCCGCAGTAGGCCCAGCAGCCGTCGCCTTCGTAGTCCTCCCATGAAAGCGGGTTCCAGTTCGTGAATGGGCCGCCCTCTATCGGCATGTTGTCGTTCCAGAGGCAAAGCGCATAGTAGAGGAAGCCGTCGGGCCGCCACTTCGCCGTCATCGCGCCGGCAATGGCGCGGAGCGCAAGCGCGGGAGACGAGACGTATGCATTGGCGTATGGCGGCTCGGGGTCCTTGCAGATGTACCACCATACCTTCTGGCCGCGCGAACGCGCATTTGAAACCGCCGCGAGGTTGTCGAAGTAGTACTTCGTCGTCGGGCAGAACCCGTCCATCAGGTCAAGCACGGACCCTTCCGCACCAAGCTCGGGATTGAACGCCGTCGTCAAGATGGGCACGTCGGGGAACTTTGCCTTAACCTCCTTTGCGACGGCACGCATCCGCCCCTGCGCCGCGACGGGCATCTCGTCGCAGAGAAAGAAAACGCACTTGCCGAGAATGCCGCGCTTCTTCGCCTCGTTGCAGCTCCTTTCGAGCTGCGGCATGCACTCAGCCCGCCATGCCTCAAGGTCGAACGGCTTGGCCATGTTCCGCTCTGCCTCGATCCAGCCGAGGACAAGCGTCTCGAGCTTGCCCCTCGAATGGGCAAAGTCCACAATTCCCCATTCAGGAGCCCGCGCATAGAGCTTCGTGTAGGGCAATTCGTATTCTTCAAAGAACTCCACGTATTCCTTCAGCCGCCCTCTCCCAAGTGTCTGTGCGCACTTCTGGCGTCTGTCCTCGGGGACCTTCCTCATGCCCCACGGCGACATGGCCACTATGGCCGGCATGTGAAAGCCCTTTGGGAGCGAAAACGCCCTCACGCGCACTTCAAGGGGGACCTTCCTTGTCTCCGCGCCAGAAGAGGAAATGACGAGCGTCCCCCTGTAGGTTCCCGCCTTCTGCCCGTAAGGCGCCCTTGCGCGAACCCAGAAGCTCTGCACGTCCGTGCCCCTGATGTCGAGCCTGAACGGGAAGTCGAGAAGCGGCTCCGGCCACCATCCCGAAAGCGGCCTTTCCGGCTGCTCGAACCGCGACTCGCGCATCCTGGAGTGGACGTATCCCATGGGAACGACCTTGACGCACTCCTTCTTGAATGTCGCGCCGTCCGACACAAGATCGCCCTCAAGCTCCACCCTGACGTCAAGCAGGTCAGCGTCGGCAGGAGACAGAAGAAGCTGCACCGCCTCGGCCTCGTTGCCTGCGAGGGCAATCCCAAGCGGCATGGAGCAGTCGACCTTGAACGCGGCGCGCGGGCGAACCCTGTCCATGCTCGTCGCCTTGCCGACAAGAACGCCGCCTGCAACGCCAGACGCTTTCGCCGCGTCTTTGTAGAAACGGGCGTAGTCGCGCAGATGGTCGCGCTCGCTTTCAAGCGCGGAACACTCCCCCTCAAGAGATTCAATGTAGCCGTCAAGCGCCCCGTACCCCGTTTCGCCAGCGTCGAGAAGAACGACGTTGTCGACATACACGTCGATTTCGCAGACCGGGCGGGAGCTTGTGAACGTGACGCTCTCCACGCGATTTGTGCGCGTCCACGGCGGCAGGTCAATGACGAACCTCCTAGTCCCGGGGCGCGGCAGCCTGAAGCTGACTATCTCGTTGAAGGAGCCGCCGGAGAAGGTAATCGTGCCGCCGCACCCCTTCACGTGGTCAAGCCGCACGTCGAAGGCAATGCGGTCAAAGCGCGAGAAATCGGCATCGACGGGGAAAGTCGCCTTTGTGCACTTGTCGGCCCTCGACTGCCAGTGGCGCGAATGAAGGCGCAATGACGACGAGCCGCTTGTCGCGAAGTTCGTCGAAAACGCGGCGCTGCAGCCGTCGCATGCCCTCGCCTCGAATCTCTCGTTCCGGTTTTCGAAGTCGAGAATCCGCAGCATTTCAGCACGAGCCGAAAGGGCGGCGAAAAACGCCAGAAGGACTGCCGCGCCCTTCCGCGATTTCGCAGCGGACATCCTCGTTCCCCTCATTTCCTCCATCGCATTCACCCTTGCTCCGCATTGCCTCCAAGGGCCAGTCAGCGTTGCCGGCGGAAAAGCGTGATTCCGGCGAAGAGAAAAACGGCGTGCGGCAGGAACGCCGCCGCTACGGGCGGCAGATAGCCCGTCTGGGCCGCGACCATGCAGAGGATCGTAAGCGCATAGAACGCGAAGAACATCCCTATCGCCCCGAGGACGCCCTTGAAAACGCTCTGCCGGCCGCTGGCGACGCCCGCCGGTATCGCAAGGAGCGTTATTACGAAGCAGGCAAGCGGCGCAAGCATCCCCGCCCACGCGTCGTACACGTATTCGCGGCGGCGCTCCTCGGCAAGGCTGCGGTGGCGGCGCAGGTAGCGGAACTTGTCCCTGACGGAGTTGAATTCCCACGCCCTGTTCTGCGCCATTATGTCGGAGGGCCGTTCGCGGAACTGCGGAAAGACGCGAAGCTCCAGAGAGTCAAGCTCAGGCGTAGGCGAAAACGTCTCCGAACCGGAGGCGTCGTAGTGCTGCACCTTAACCCCGGAAAGCCACCATTCGCCGTCTATCCAGCGCGCCTCCTTCGCCGTGACGTTCGCAAGCCGCGTCGCGTGCCCCGGGCGGTCGAGGACGACCTTGACGCCGTGGAAAACACCGTCTGCGCCGACTGAATCGACGGTCCATGTTCGCCCCGACTCGCTGTCGCGGTACGTGATGTTGCTGCCGGTGCCCGCCTTCGAAAGATCGAACTTCTCGCTTCGAAGCATCCTCGCCCACTGTGCGCGCGCCGGCACGTAGCATTCGCCGACCCACGCGACGAACGCGGCCACGAGAAGCGACATCGCGAGAATCGGGCAGGCGATCGAGAAGAACCCAACCCCGCTCGCCCTCATCGCCACAATCTCGGAATGCCTGCAGAAGTTCCACATCGTGTAGAGCGTGGCGAGCATGAGCGCGGGCGGCGCGAGCCACTTGAAGTGAGGCGCGAGATAGCCGCAGAAGTAGTGCACCGTCGCATAAAGCGGCAGCTTCGCGTCGGCGAGGCGTGAAAACGAGCCGAAGAGCTCGAAGAGCACGTAGATCGCGATAAAGCCCGCCATGCAGTAGAAGAGCGGCACTAGGAACTCGCGAAGGACGTATTTCGAGAGAATCTTCACTTCTTGCCTCCGGCAAGCGTCTCTGCGCAGTTGAGGTAGTATGCGCGGATGCGCTCGTAGGCGTTGATTATGTCAAGTTCTCCGAGAACGCGCATCGACGAGCCGGGGTCCTCCGGTCCAACGCGCCCGAGCTGCGCAAGGCGGCACTCGCGGATGAAGGCGTGAAGTTCGGAAGACCGCCTCTGGAACGACTCGAGGTCGAAGGGAACGCGCGGAGAGCAGATGAGGGGCGTTATGTCTGAGGCGAACGCGGCAACCTTGTCGTGGACGTCGAGAAGGAGCGCAACAGACCGCTCCGACATCTTCTCGCCCTGCTTTCTCAGGCGCTTCACTACCTTGAGAACGGTGGCGCACTCGTCGGAGACCGACTCAAGCTCGTCCGTAAGCCTCAGAAGCCGCTGCGCCCTTTCCGCGACATCGCGGGGAAGGCGCTTCGACATTATGCTGCCGAGGAACTCGGTCACTTCCCTCTGCACGTTGTCGAGAATGTCCTCGCGATGGACGATGTGCCTCTCCGGCCCTTCGTCGTCCTCCGTCTCGCCCGAAAGGACCTTGCGGGCGCAGTCGAGGAGCTCGAGGTTCGACTGCTTCATGAAATCGACTTCGAGAAGCGCCTGGTCGCACGCAAGGACAGGCGATATCCTCGCGCCGAAGCGAAGCGCCGAAAGATGGGGCTTTTCGTCCTCCGGCTGGGGCACAAGCCTCTCGACAAGGCGGCAGAACGGCTTGACTAGAGGGAGGAACAGAAGCCCGCGGCATACGGCGAACAACGTGTCCGTGACGGCGATCGGGGCCATCATGTGCGTGAACGCCTGCACCTCGCGCCCCGAGACGACCGTCGTCGTGGCAGCGTTCCATGACGGGAAAAGCGCCTGCCCGAACTTGACGAAGAGCGGGAAGAACCAGATGAGCAAAAGCGAGCCGAGGAAGTTCGAGAGCGTATGCGCGAGCGCCGTGCGCCGGGCGTCCGCAGTGCCGCCTATGGCCGCTATCCAGCCCGTTGCGGTAGTGCCGATGTTCGCGCCGAACAGCACCGCCACCGCCACTTCATAGGCAATGAGGCCCTGTGCCGCCATCGCCATCGCTATCGCTATCGTAGCCGCAGAGGACTGCACGACCGCCGTGAAAAGCATTGCGACGAACGCCACGGCCAGGACGCCAGGCAGTGAATCCGCCGAAAGGCGCGTAAAGACCGATGCAATGGCAGCGTTCTCGCGAATCGGCGAGACGCCCTTCGACATGATGTACAGCCCGAGGAAGACAAGCCCAAGGCCAATGACCGTAAGTCCGAAGTTGTGCACCCGCTCTCCGCGCAGGAAGAAGTAGAGTGCCCCGCCAAGCCCAAGGCCGACGAAGCCGAGCATCTGCGGATCGGGCGCGTAGGCGATGATCCATATCGTGGCCGTAGTGCCGATATTCGCGCCGATAAGGACGGCGAACGCCTGCGGCAGCGTCATGAGGGCAGTGGAGACGAACCCGACGAGCATTACGGTTATTATCGAGGAAGACTGCACTATCATCGTCGAGACGATACCGGAGCCCACGCCGACGATCCTGTGGCTCGTCGCCCTGGCCATGAACTTCCTGAGGCCTCCGCCAGCCGTCGCCTGAAGCCCCTCGGAAAGGTGCTTCATCCCGAGGAGGAACAGCCCAAGGCCCCCGAGAAGCGGCGGAAGCAGCGAGAGGGGGGT
>JAEEHL010000227.1 GCA_016280825.1 Verrucomicrobiota bacterium | reverse complement strand
GCGCCTGCCGCGCTCCGTGAGTATCTTCGTGCGCGTCTCGCACACGCTCTCGTACGTCCCGTCCGGGCGGTACTTCACGCGCTCCACGTCGTCGAGGAGCACGGTGTCGGCGTCGGGAAACGCATCCACGGTTACGGCGTCGTCGGCCAAGTCTGCAGACGCGGCGAACGCCGATGCAACTATCGCGGCAACTGCCGCCTCAAGCGCGAACCTGCTTTTCATAGTTTTCCACACCTGCCTTCAGTTCCTCTTCCGTTACGCCGTCGTTCGGCTCGAAGACGACGTGCGGCACTTTTGCCGCAAAGTCGGCGAGCGCGGCGAAATCGACCTTGCCGAACCCGGGGGCGAAATGGTCGTCGGTGAAGTCGACTACGTCGTTCACGTGCATCCCCGCGAAGAGCGCGGGGTCGGGGACGGCGGGAGCGTCCGTCCAGCCGTGCATCCTGCGCACCCTGTCGTGCCCGGTGTCGAACCACCCCTTCACCCGCGCCCCGGAAAGCCCCTTCAGGAGTTCCTCCGTCTCGCTTTCGTCGGGGAATCCCTCCAGATACGGCAGATTCTCCAACGCGAGCGTGACGCCAAGGGAATCGAGCACCGGGGACAGACCCTCCATCTCCGCCTTGAAGATGTCGAGCATCTTCCTGCCGTTGCGCCTGCGGATCGCGAGAGCCTTCTTCAAAAGCCTTGCATACGCCGGCGCGGCGACGTCGTTCTTTGCGGCCTTGAAGCGCGACTTGAGCGAGGCGGTGCTGATGACGCGCCAGAGCGACGAGAACGCAACCCTGCCCGCGTGGAGAACGAGCACGTCCGCGCCGACGGACGCCGCGAACTCCAGGTTCTTCACGACGAACGCGCGCGCAAGGTCGCGGTCGGGGCGCGAAAACGAGGCGAGGGAGTATAGCTCGGGGTAGCCCTGCGGCGCACTGATGGGCACGGGGCAGAAGGCGTGCACGCTCCCCACGGGCATTTCATCGAGCCTTCGCCTTATGCCCTCGACCTGGGCGCTTGTCGTGTTGTACCCGAGCTCAAGGGCGGAAAAGCCGAGCTCGAGCGCCTTGTCGACGATTTCCTCGCCGCGCTCGAACTTCCTGTTGCACCAGTTTGTTGAAAGCGCAAGCTTCATGCGGCCGGGAAAGTTATCTTGTCCATCATCGCCGATATGACGGCGTCGTCGCCTATCGACTTGCAGCTGCGCCCATACGCCTCTTCGACGGCCTCGACGTTGCGGAACGCCTTGAACCTCTCGACCTTGCCGTCGACCATCCAGCCGCGCACGACCGCCATCACGGTGTTGAAGAACCGCTTGCGGACAAGGGGAAACTCCTCGTCCTCCACCGTTCCTTTGAGGTCGTCGAGCGCCTCCGCCATCACCCCCGCCTGCGCATCGCGCGCCATCACGCCGCAGTTGCCGCAGCAGGAGAGGAGCGCATTCTCCACAACCTTCCGCGCCTCGTCGTCGAGAAGCTGCACCGTGCGCACGAGGTCAATCCTCTGGCAGCGCGAGACGATTGTCGGCAGGCATTCGTCGGGGTTGTCAGTGAGGAGAAGGTACATCGTCTTCGGCGTGGGCTCCTCAAGGCTCTTGAGGAAGGCGTTCGCCGCCTCCGTCGTCATCCTGTCGGCGCCCTTGACGACGCCGAGCTTCCAGCCGCCTGCGTAGGCGGTTTCCTCCATCGGCAGCACAAGCGACTCCCTCATCGCCTTGACGCGGATCGTCCTCGTGCGCCCTTCCGGCTCGAGGACGACCATGTCTGGGCGCGCGCCGCCTTCCCCGAAAAGCCGCGTCGCAACGAGCTCGGTGAATTCCTCGGTGTTGCCCGGCAGGTCGCCCGTTACGAGAAACCCCCTGTTTGCGCGGCCAGAATCTATCGCCCTAGCGATTACGTCAAAGGCTTCAGACGCTTCCATATCGCCTCCCAGACCGCTTCCTCGCCGCCCGATGCGTCAATCGTCGCGAACCTCCCGGGCTCCGCCGCGGCCATCCTGCGAAAGCCCTCCGCCACCCTCGCGTGGAATTCGTCGCCGGCGCTCTCGATCCTGTCAGGCCCGCCGCCCGCCGCGATTTCCCGCGCCCGCATCCTCGAAACGGCCACGTCGCGGGGAAGGTCGAGAAAGAGCGTGACGTCCGGCCTCAGGCCAGCGCAGGCGAAGGCGTTCATCCTTTCAAGCGCCTCCACGTCAAGCCCGCGGCCATACCCCTGGTACGCGATCGTCGAGTCGCTGAACCTGTCCGAGACGACCCATGCGCCGCGCTCGAGCGCAGGCAGCAGCTTTTTCTCCACGAGCTGGGCGCGCGCCGCAAGGAAGAGAAGCGCCTCGGCGCGATCGGTCGGCGAATCGCCCTTCGTGTCGGCGAGGATGCGCCTCATCTCCTCGCCGAGCGCGGTACCTCCCGGCTCGCGTACCTGCACGACTTCGATGCCGAGGCTCTCGAGCCTTTCGCAAAGACGCCCGATCTGCGTCGACTTGCCCGCGCCCTCGCCGCCCTCGAAAGTTATGAACCTGCCTCTTGCCGCCATTGTCAGTGGATGTTGCCCCGCGAGGGATGGCTCTTCGCCTTTGGTTTTTCGAGCTTGAGGAACGTCGCGAACTTCATCGCCTCGGGCGGAATCTCGTCACCTGTCGTGTCGGGCATCTTGCCTGAGACGGGCTTTTCCGGGTGGGCGTGGTGGAATTTCACCTTTGCAGGCACGAGGGTGCGCAGCTTCTCCTTGAGCTTTTCGAGCCCCGTGCCGTCAAGGCACGAAATGCGCAGCGGTCGCTTGTGCGTCTCCTTCACGAACCTCGCCGCGTTCTCCGCCGCTGCCGGGTCGTCCATCTTGTTCGCCACGACGAGCGACGGGCGCGAGGCGAGCGCGGGCGAGTATTCCTCGATCTCCTTCTTGAGAACGAGATAGTCGTTCCACGGCTCCCTGCCGTCCGTGCCCGCCATGTCGATGACGTAGAGGAACGCCTTCGAGCGCTCGAGGTGCTTCAGGAACGCTAGTCCAAGCCCGACGCCCTTCGCCGCGCCCTCGATGATGCCGGGGACGTCCGCCATCTGCAGCTTTGCGTAGTCGTCGTAGAATACCGTGCCGACCACGGGGTTGAGCGTGGTGAACGGATACGAGGCTATCTTCGGCTCCGCCGACGAGAGAGAGGAGAGAATCGAGCTCTTCCCGGCGTTGGGGAAGCCGAGAAGCCCGATGTCTGCGATTGTCTTCAATTCCAGCCTGAGCCGGCGCTCCTCGCAGGGGCCGCCCGGCGTGTGCTCCGTCGGGGCCTGGTTCACGGACGACTTGAAGTGGACGTTGCCGTATCCGCCCGCGCCGCCGCGCGCCACGACTACGCGCTGGCCGGGGGCCGTTATGTCGGCGACGAGAAGACCGGTATCGGCCTCATAGACCTCCGTGCCGAGCGGGACGGGCACGACAAGATCCTTGCCGCGCTTCCCGAACATCTTCTGCCCGAGCCCTGGCCCGCCGTCCTGCGCAAAGCACTTCGGGTCGTAGTAGAGCGAGAGAAGCGAGTTTACATGCTCCGACGCGGCGAAGACGACGTCGCCGCCACGCCCGCCGTCGCCGCCGTCCGGGCCGCCGAAGGCGACAAGCGCCTCGCGCCGGAAGGACGTCGCGCCGTCGCCGCCCTTGCCCGAGCGGACGATCACATCGACCGCGTCAATGAACGACTTGGCCTTCACGCGCCCTTTACCTCCATCCTGACGCGCAGCGAGCCCATCTTCGCGGCAGTGTTGGCGACGGACGGGTCCCCGAACTCCGCAACAAGCGCATCCGACGCGGCGGAATGGAGCCACACCGCGCTCGACGCCGCGAGGAACGGGTCTCCCTTCAGGTACGCCCACCGCGCGCCTATTGCGCCGGCAAGGAGGTCGCCCATGCCGCCGAGCGCCATGAACGGGTTCCCCGTGCTGTTTTCGTAGACGCGCTCCCTGTCGCGCGAGACGACGATGGTGCGCTCGCTCTTCAGGACGACCGTCGCGTCGTAGCGCACCGCAATCTCCTTCGCGGCGGCAAGGCGGTCGGCGTTGACGGCGTCGACCGTGCAGCCGAGGAGTTTCGCCGCTTCGCCGGCGTGCGGGGTGAGGACCGTCTGCTGGCCCTGCGCAGGCGCATATCCGCCCTTCTTGCTGCCATACCAGAGCGCGAGCACCGCGAGGGCGTCGGCGTCGAGGACGAACCTGCCGCTTGCGCCGGAGATGAGGCGCGACACGGTGGCCTCCGACGAAACCGAGACGCCAAGCCCCATGCCAGCCACGAATACGTCGGCGCGCGGCGGGACGAATGTCGGGGTGAGCTTCGAGAACGTCGCCTCGGGGACGAGGGAGCCCGCCGGTATGCGCGAGGCGTCCGGTACGACGAGATGCACAAGCCCCGCTCCCGACGCGCGGGCACCAAGCGCCGCGATGACCGGCGCGTTAACGTACCTTGCCGAGCCGCCGATCGCGCATACCGTGCCCACGGTGCGCTTGTTGGCGTCTGCCGAGCGCTTCGGAAACGCACCCGCGAGTTCCTTTGGTAGGGATGTATCAGACATCGATTTGCATTATCTTTCTTATGAAAAGCCAGCCGACGGAAATGAGCGCTACAACCGCGAGGCACGAGACGAACCCCGCGAAGCTGCAGAAGAACGGGATCATGAGCTTGGGCTTAAGGATGGTCATTATGATGCCGAGGAACAGCGGCATCGCCGAGACGATTATCCCCTGCATCCTCCCCTGTGCGGTAAGCGTCTTCACCTTGCGCTCGATCTTCATCCTGCCGCGTATCGTCTCGGAAATCTTGTCGAATATCTCCGTCACGTTGCCGCCGGTCTTGCGGCTTATGAGAATGGCGGTCGTGACGAGCGACAGGTCGTCCGAGCCGACCCTCTGCGACATCGAGTCGAGGGCGTCCTCGAACGACATGCCTATGCTAAGCTGCCTCTGGAGAATCTCGAACTCCTCGCTTATCGGGGCCTCGCCCATCTCGACGACGCTGCCGAACGCCTGCGCGATGGAAAAGCCCGCCCTGAGCGCGTTGGACATCGTGGCAAGAGTGTCGGGAAGCTGCGCGTTGAACTTGTCGCGCCTGCGCCTGTCGAGCCAGCGGGCAAGGGGCGAGTTGCCGTTCTGCCAGCCCGCCTTTATGCGCACGTCGCCAGCGACGTACCAGGCAAGCCCGCCCGCGAAAAGCGCGAAGAGCGAAGCTATCAGCCAGCCGTACATCACCCAGCCCTCCCGTCCTCTACGTCGACGGCCACGTTGCACTCCGGGTCGAACATCCTGACGTCGCACGAAAGGCCCCTGCCCTTGAGCTGGTCGAACCACGAGGGGATGGCCCCTGTCGGGCGGAATTCGCCCACGACCTTGCCGTTCGCCGCTATGCCCTTCTGCTCGAAGGCGAAGATGTCCTGCGTGACGATCTGGCTGCCCTCGAGCCCCGTCACCTCGGTTATGGCGACGACCTTGCGCGAGCCGTCGGCCATGCGCGACTCGTGGATGATGACGTCGACCGCGCTTGCTATCTGCTCGCGTATCGCCCTCGAGGGGAGCTCCATCCCGCTCATGAGCACCATCGTCTCGAGACGCGAGATTACGTCCCTCGGCGAGTTCGCGTGCACGGTCGTGAGCGAGCCGTCGTGGCCGGTGTTCATCGCCTGGAGCATGTCGAGCGCCTCGCCGCCGCGGCATTCGCCGACGAT
>JAEEHL010000226.1 GCA_016280825.1 Verrucomicrobiota bacterium | reverse complement strand
TGCGTCCTCGCGGCGCTCGTCTTCGACGCCTTTGCCGCGCTCCGCCGCCTCCCGCCTGCGGTGCTGCTTGCGCTTCTGCCCCTCGCGTTCGTTTCCACCCTCGAGGCGCAGAAGACGAACGGCCTCATGCAGGCGGTGCACCAGTTCCTGCAGTCTTCCCCCCGCACCGTCACGGACGAGGAGATAGCCCGAGGCTGGCGCATGGAGTCCGTCTCGACCGATGCAACGACGTCTCTCGAAATGCCGTCCGGTGCCTCTCTTGTCGGCAACTGGCACATCCACGGCGCCCGCACGTCTTTCGGTGGCAACAAGGTCGAATTCCCCGGATTTTCTTTCCCCCTCGGCACAAACTCGACTTCGTCTTTCTGGTACTTCGTGGACGGCTGCATCCGCCCGACGCCACGCGACGAACTGCACGAAATCCGGGCGGCAGGCGGGGACATGTTCGCCGCGCCAAACCTAAGCCGCCTCTGGACGGCGGCAGAGCCAGACGGAAGCCGAGTAATCACATGGGAGAGCTTCTTCATGGGCGAGGGCACCAACACGCCGGTAAGCGCCCAGATACGGCTTTGCCCCAACGGCGACATGGTGACGCGCTCCAATTCCCTGGAAACCGTCTGCCGGCGCGTCAACCCCCGCGATTTCGACGGCGACGGCATCGTGAACGAAAGGGACTTGAACCAGTATTCATACGGCGGCAACTACTTCGGAGTCGGGAACGCGATACCCGCCGGCGCGGACACGAACGCGTACTACTGGCTAGAGCTCGTGCCTACCGGCGCCCTCGGCGTCGCCGAGATATCCGTCACCTGCGACGGCCAGAGCGACCTTGGGGGCCACTGGGTCATAGCCCGAACGAACGAGACATGCCGCGTCCCGCTTCTCGCGGGTGCGACATACTCCGTCCACAGCGACCTCCCCATCGGACATTCCTCAGTTTCGTCTGAATACGCCAACATAGAGACGAACTCCGAGACGAGCCTAACGGTCTCGCTGCCGCTAACGCTCCATTTCGAGCGCGTGCCGATGCGTGGCGGGACTGCGAACTACGACGCGTACACTTTGCCAATCGACGTCCACCCGCACGTACTCTCGGTCATAGGCGGCTGCTGCTCGTGCGAGGCGAACGCGGACGGAGGAATTACGTGGACGTGCTGGAGCTGGTGCTACGGGTGCCCGGTCTCCGGGCACGACCTGTACGTGACGGCGACCTGGCAAGGGTACCAGCGGGAATTCCTCTCCGAGGTGCGCTGCCCGCAGTGCGAGGAATGGGACGGCGGCGTGGAGGAAGACGAGCACGGGGCGTTCGTCGGCATCGCGTTCACGCCCGCGGTTGTCGTGTTCGAGAACGCATACACGAACGCCCCGGGCGAAGCCCATTCCCGCAGGTCCTCTGCAACTACGCTTATCTGCCGCGCAGCCGGAGGGCAGTTCGGCGGCAGCGTGGCCGTGACGGTCTCCAACGGCGGGAAGATCCTGTGGACCGGAGGCGACGTGCTCCCTGGCTCGTTTTCCGCACCGGCGGGGCAGGAAACGACGCTGTACGCCGAATTCGACGGAGTCGAGGCGAGCGGCGCGGTCGGCGACATCGTCGCGACCGCCGTGTTTTCGGAGTACATGACCGGGCGCCAGCTGACGAACGAGACGACGCTTACGTCGGTCAGGGCGGAGCTAACGGCGCAGGTGAAACTTAGCGAGCAGACCAAGAACCGTCACTGCTTCGGCGTCGCGGAGACCGTGCTCTGCCAGATGACACCAAGTGGCGTTCCCGGGCTGGCGTTCAGTGCCGTACAGGGGACGTATGATGAGTCGTCCGGACAATGGATATGCCCTGTCTCGACTACCATGGTGATGAACGGGCTGGCCGTGACGCGAGGCGGCGAGACGGTCTATCCGTTCATTACGTCGACAACGCCCCCGACTGCGATTGTCGCCGAACACGGGGTCGGGCTTGATTTCGGCGTCCCCCCGGGGACCGCAGGCGGCGCCGGTATGCAGCTTGAACTTTACATCCTCCCCAAGACAGTCTCTTTCTCGAAGTTGTCGCTTGTGGAAGTCCCGACGATGTCCGAGGAACCGACAGGATACTTCACTGACAACTTCTTTAGTGCTGTTTGGTATCATACTGTTAGCATGGGGGCCGGAGAGTGGCATGATATGAAAGGCGGTGGTTTTTGGTTTCCTGACAAACCGAGAATGGGAGACGCGCTTCCTTCGTGTCAAGACCTTGTATGGGCAAGTGGTACGATTATATGGAACATCCCGATTGCATGGGAACTGAAGACTTTAAAAGGAACGGATTATTCCAAACGCATTCCAGTAGTGTACACTCAGAGATTCGACTTCAATGCAAGTGGCACATTGCGGGTCACGAAGTTCGACTATTGGGCGGAACGCGACGCAGACAACACGAAACGGGGATCGGAGGGTATAAGAATATGGGTTCCATATCAACCATGAGGACATGGATCGCGATAGCATTTTCTGTCGTTGTTGCAATTTCGGCATGCTGGTTTTTGCGTCATTGTCCAGGACAGGGAAATGATAAGGCTGGTTTCAACACGGAGCTCGTAGCTGAACTCTCAATGATTACTAATGGCATTACGCACGACTTCACGAGGGAGGACATAGTCAAGTCGTACGTAATTCCGTGTGCCTACGAGACGATGAACGTCGTCAAAAGCATGACGAATGCAAACCTGCGGATTGCTGTTGCTCGGTATCTTGCTCGCGAACTGCTTGCCTTGAACATTACCAATAACAATTACCGCATTCGTTGGCAGAATCTCGGAGCTGCAGTCGATTCAATTCCATATGTATTCGAGGCGCTGTGGCGCTCTGAGGCTCCAGAAATGGAACAAATTGCATTCTTTTTTGACGCGCTCCAACGTTTCAAGGAGGGCGCCATAGCTACGCTTGATGAGAGACGAATTTGTCCAACCGAAATGGACAAGTATGGACGTGGGGAGCAATGGGCACAAGATTGCTGTAAAGCCGTCGCCCAGAACCAGCTTGAAAATATGCCATGCTATTTTACCAATGGAGAGCTGCCTTTCTTGTATTCGCGTTTGTCGCCGGAAGCACAGGAATACTTCAAGAAGCGCTTTCGCGATGTGTTCGGCATTGACTATGTTCCCGATGAAAAAGACAAGCATCCGCGTCTCTGGGGATTGAAAGGAACGCGGTGGAGCGGCAAGGATCTAGAGTGGCGCTGATGGTAGCTATGTTCGTTTCATTTGCAGAGGTACTAATACAGAATTCGGCTATTGGGAGGAGCGCGACGCTGACGGCAAGAGACGGGGATCGGAAGGAGTGAGCACATGGATAGAATACGAAGAGCCAGACATGCAGTGACGCCGGTTGCTGTCGCACTGGTAGCACTCGCCGCTGTAGCGCTGGCGGTATTCTGCCTGCGTCCGGGCGATGCGCCAGACGATGCGTCGGAGCCGGTGGACGAAGAGCTTGTGGCGATGACAAACTACATCTCTCGCGAGTTTGCCGCAGAGAACAGGAAGAGATCGCCTTTTCAACCATGTCTATTAGCCGTAGAACGGAAGTTGCGGGCGATGACAAATGACAACATGCGCGTAGCGGTTGCGAGGCATCTCGCGAAGGAGACGCTTTGTGTCAGCTACACCAGTACCAACTATCTTTTCCGCTGGCAGGCGCTTGCCGCCGCATGCGATTTGATGCGTACTACATTTGACTGCATGCGGATTGCGGGCATTGACGACATGGAGAGGTGCGAGTTCTTGTTCGCCGCCCTTGAAAACTTCAAGAAGGGCGCAATCGTGACGCTTGACGAGAAGGGCGTCAGGGAGGACAAGGCCGACAAATGGGGTCGCGGCATTCGCTGGGCTCAGGAAAACTGCCGAATCCGCGCTAGATATGAATTGAAGGATGTCCCGACTTCATTGCGATTGATATATCAGTATTCATATCACAGATTCAGGCCGGATGTGCAGGCGTATTTCCGTAAAAGGTTCCGGGAAGTGTTCGGCATCGACCTCATCCCATCGGACGAAAAAAGATCGATGACGCTTTGGGGAGTTGACGGTACGAGATGGGACGGTAAGGGGCTTGAATGGCGTTGATGACACCCGCGCCCCTAGAACCCGAAAAATTTGATATAATACGCAACATCCTGCGAGGCGTGGATCGCGGCGCGGGGTCATAGTCCGGAAAACGCATTGGTAGGGTCACGCGTCCCGCGTGACCGCAACGAAGCCACCGGGCGCTAAGTCAATGTAGCATCAAAGCTACACGTCGTTCAGCAGAAATACTAGCACCATTTCAAAACCAGAACGGCATGTAAGTGAAGATGCGCCCAATCGGGCGCATTTCCCTTTGTGTATTCTGGTTGGCCTGTGCTAGGGCTACTGCTGAGTGCATGAATGGGACGTGCGCTCTTTTTTATGCATGCGAGGCGGTCTCCGCGGCGAATGAAGCGAGGCAAGATTTTCCGCGTTGAATTCTCGCGCAGAGGCGCAGAGACGCGGAGTTGCGGGGGCATGGTAATGAATGATGCGAAAGCGTTGCTTGCTGCAAAACGGGCGAAGAAGGATGAATTCTACACGCAGCGCGTTGATATTGAGAACGAGCTAAAACACTACAAATCACATTTCAAGGGAATGACGGTTCTTTGTAACTGTGACGATCCGCGGCAGAGTGAGTTTTTCAAGTTTTTTGTTGAAAACTTCGAACGGCTTGGTTTAAGAAAATTGATAGCCACTTGTTATAGGTCGCAGGATGTCGATCTCTTTTCGCAAGGAGATTGTGAGCGTGCCATTTGTCAGGTGTACGAGGGCGACAAGAACGGCAACATGATTTTGGATGATAACGAGATAGGTGTTCGTGAACTCAAGGGTAATGGTGACTTTCGGAGCGAAGAGTGCATTGATATTTTGAAGGACTCCGACATAGTTGTAACCAATCCGCCTTTCTCCCTCTTCCGTGAGTATATTGAGCAGCTTGCCAAATACAAAAAGAAGTTTTTGATAATTGGGAACGTTAATTCGTTGACATACAAAGAGGTGTTCCCGCTTATTAAAGGAAATGAATTGTGGCTTGGAGCATCGATTCATAGTGGAGACAGGAAATTTGGCGTTCCTGCCGACTATCCGCTCAACGCCACATCGTGCGGTGTTGACGAAAATGGGCAGAGATTCATTAGGGTGAAAGGCGTTAGATGGTTCACGAATCTTGATTATCCACAGCGCCATGAGAAGTTGCCGCTCTATAAGAAGTATTCGCCAGAAGAGTTTCCAAAATATGACAACTATGATGCGATAGAAGTTGCAAAGACATCTGACATGCCATATGATTACGATGGTGTGATGGGTGTGCCGATTACGTTTATGGACAAATACAATCCTGAACAGTTTGAGCTGATTGGCTGTAGTGATAATGGGGCGGTGGCCGATCAATACAAATTGCCACATTTTAAGCGGCACAACGAACCATACATAAATGGCAAGAAGATGTATAAACGGATATTCATTCGTCGCAGAAAAGAAGAGGGGAAGTAATCGTCAGAAGATTTCGTCCGCACCGTAATCTCATTTTGTGGCCGAAACAATCCTGTCAATCCTGTAAATCCTGTCTAACAAACACACCTCGCACACTCCGCGTCTCCGCGCCTCTGCGCGAGAAAATCATCGAAAGAAAAGGAACACACCATGAAAATCGAGTTGCATAGAATAAAGATACGCGATCTTGTCGATGGATATGTCGATGATGCGGAAAGCGGCGTGAGGGGCTATGGCGGGAAGCTCGACATCAGACCCGCCTACCAGCGCGAGTTCGTGTACAAGGAGAAGGAGCGCAACGCCGTCGTCTCCACGGTGATGAAGGGCTTTCCGCTCAACGTCATGTACTGGGCGAAGAACCCTGACGGCACGTTCGAGGTGATGGACGGGCAGCAGCGCACGATCTCGCTCTGCCAGTACTTCAACGGCGACTTTGCCTGGGGCGAGCTCGACCTCGCGGCAAAGTACTTCCACCGTCAGCCCGAGGACGTCCAGCGCAAGTTCCTCGACTACGAGCTCATGGTGTACTTCTGCGAAGGGGACGAGTCCGAGAAGATAGACTGGTTCAAGGTCATCAACATCGCCGGGCTCAAGCTGACGGACCAGGAGATGCGCAACGCCGTCTACTCCGGCCCGTGGGTCGCGGACGCGAAGCGCTACTTCTCGAAGCCCGGCTGCGTCGCGCAGAAGATAGGCTCTCAGTACCTGAACGGGAGCGCGGACAGGCAGGAGTACCTCGAGACGGCGATAGAGTGGATGATCAACTCGTCGAAGGACAGGGCCATAGAGGAATACATGGCGATCCACCAGGGCGACGGCGAGGCGACGGAGCTGTGGCTGCACTTCCAGAAGGTGATCAACTGGATAGACACGCTCTTTACGAAGTACCGCCGCGAGATGAAGGGGCTTGAGTGGGGGCGGCTGTACAAGGAGTTCTCGGCGAAGAGCTACAACCCGAAGGAGCTGGAGCGCCGCGTAGTAGAGCTTATGATTGACAAGGAAGTTGGGAACAACAAGGGAATCTACGAGTTTCTCCTTTCCGGCGAGACGCGGCTGGAGAAGCTGAACCTTCGCCAGTTCGACGAAGACGAGAAGCGCGCGGCATACGAGGCGCAGAAGGGCATATGCCCAGTCTGCGGAGGGCACTTCGAGTACGAGGAGATGGAGGGCGACCACATCGTGCCGTGGGTGAAGGGCGGAAAGACCGCGCCGGAGAACCTGCAGATGCTCTGCCGCCGCGACAACGCGCTCAAGGGCGGCAGGTAGAAGGCAATAGAAATCCTGTTAATCCTGTAAATCATGTCTAAAAGCTCCAGAGGTCTACACGGGGTCTACATGATTGCCACAGTAAATTACCACAGTAGTGGGGCCAGATATGTTCGGCTCTGAAATGCGAAGCCCCAAGCGAAGCGTTAGTGGAGCACCTTTGTTAGCCCTCGGAGTTTGAGATTAGTTCGAGTTGGAGATATTAGTTGGAGTTTCGAGTTGGAGTTGGAGAGCGGTGGTTAGTTGGAGTTTCGAGTTGGAGTTCGAGAGCGGTAATTAGTTGGAGTTTCGAGTTGGAGTTGGAGAGTGGAATTGTAAGATCCAAGCACCAACGACTAACGACTAACTACTGCCCCCTGACTACTCATTGGACATGGCCAGTCGATTATGGTATAATATCCGCAAACAATAGGAAAGGGGTTTGCCATGCGCAGTAAGATTCATAATAGTTCGTTCGCCGCCGCCGGTCTTCTTTTGTCTTTTTTCACTGCCTTTTCCGCCTCGGCGGACGACGTCTGGGACGGCTACACCCGGCTCGGCTGGTTCGAGACCGACGGCTCGAACTGGATCGACACCGGCGTCAAGGCGAGAAGCGGCCTCATTCTCAAGGCCACCGTTAAGATGCTCTCGGTGGACCCGAACCAGGCTGTCCTTGGCGGAAGCGACGCGAACGACGCGAACGGCATCGGCCTCGTGACGCGCCCGACCATCACGAGCGCATGGAACCAGATGCGCGTCATATACGGCGGCTTCAACTCCGCGACGTCGGGCTCCTACACGTGGACCTACACCACGAGCAGCGCCGGCCCCCACCAGTATGCCGTCTTCAACTTCAACAACGGCAGCTTCTCGCTGTACAGCACCACGTACTCGTCGCTCCCGGCGGTCGTCAGCGGCCATTCGTTCGAGTCGCAGGCGAACATCTTCCTCGGCTGGATGGGCGGGCCTGGTCCGAACGGCGGCTCGACCGACTACGCGCCCGCGCCGCTTCTCGTCTACGCCTTCGACATACAGGACAAGACCTCTGGCGCGTACCTGAGGCAGTTGCTTCCCGCGCGGCGCAACTCCGACGGCGAGATCGGCATGCTCGACGTCGCGAACGGGGTCTTCTACGGCCATCAGGGCGCACGGCCCTTCATTAACGGGCGCGAGTACTCAAGCGTCCACACGACCGCTTTCCAGTCGACCGGCAAGACCGCCGAGCTTACCGTCTCCGGCTACACCGGGAGCTCGACGCTCTCGAACATCCCCTTGCTCGTGAAGATATCCTCGTCGACCATCTCTGGCTTCAGCTACTCCGACACGCTTGCGAACGGCGCGGACGTCTTCTTCTCGTCAGACCCGTACGGAATCGAGCGCCTCGCCTGCGACGTCGACACATGGGATACGTCCGGCACGTCGCTTGTGTGGGTGAAGATACCGACGCTCTCCGGCAAGAACACGAAGCTCTACATGTTCTGGGGCTCAGGAAGCGCCGCGACGCGCCCGTCGTCAACCGAGGTGTGGAGCGGCTATGTAGCAGTCTGGCACATGAACTCCTACGACCCGGCGACCGGCGTAAGGGACGAAACCGGCCACGGCTTCAACTTCACGAACGAGACCGGGTCGACGACTGCCGCGTATTCCGGGCAGTTCGGCGCGGCGCTCAAGCTCGTCAACGCCACGGACAGCACTCTTGGCGGGCGCCTCTTCGCGCCCAACTTCGACAGGTACATAACTGCAGAGGCAGTCACTAACCTCATGCCCGAGGTGATTACCGTCTCGGCGTGGTACAAGAAACCGGACGGCATTAAAACCAGTAGCTGGGACGACATCATCGACAAGTACATCTACGCAGAAAGCGAATTATTCGGCGTCTCCAGCCCGAAGGTGCGCTACGGCTGGCTCTGGCAGATGCCAAACGACATAGCGTCGATGTCCTTCCACTATGCCTCCGGCACGTCATCGCAGAGTCTCAGACCAACCAGCATGAGCAGCGCGCAGACCACCTGGATATATGCCGCGCAGAGGTCGGACGGCTACAACCACAAGTACCTCTGCTACTACACCGGCGCCATGAGGAAGTCGGGCACGGGGAACACCGGCGTCGACAGGAACAAGGCGTTCGGCAAGACGTACAAGCCCGTGCGTCTCGGCGCCACTGCAAAGCCCACCGCAATAGACGAGGTGCGCATCAGCCGCGAAGTCCTTACCGACGACCGGCTCCTCGCGGACTATCTCATGATGCACAGCGGCTCGTTCGTCACGGCCTCCGCCGCGCACACGGCCTATTCGGGGGTGGTGGAGGTCTCCGGCTCGCCTGAGAACTACGGATCCTCCGTCATACAGTACGGCGCCGACCTCGACGTCACCGGGACGCCAAAGACGTATACCGTGCCTGCGGCTGTCGAGGTCACCGGCGCCGACCACAGGGCCGTGTGCGACGGGTGGGAGCTGGAGGCGGTTGCCATTGACGGCTCAACGACACTCGAGCGCACTTCCGAAAACCCGCTCGCAGGCGAAGACGACTGCACCTGCATCGTGACGCCCCACGAAAAGAAGTCGCTCAAGTGGCTCTGGCACGAGGAGTACCTCCTTACGCTCTCCTCCGCCGATTCGACGATGGGGGCCGTGCCCGCGAGCGCGTGGTACGGCACGAACACGGTGCAGACGGTGACGCCAATCCCGGAGGAAGGGTATTTCTTCTACTGCTGGACGGGCGACACGGACGGCATGGACGTATTCTCGACGACCATCCCGATGGACAGGCCGCGCGCCCTCGTGGCGACGTTCAGGCCGAACGCCGAGCTCTCATGCGAGTTCTCCTGCCCCACGAACACGTCCGCCGCAGTAGACTTCATGGACGCGCAGTACTGGGCTAATGGCAGGCTCCCGAACGCACTTGCCTCGCAGGTGGCGATCCTCATGCCGCCTGAAGGAGTCACGAACAAGATCAACGTCTCGAGCCAGATCCACGTAGCCTCGCTCGACGTGGGCGCGGGCGAAGGCGGCGGGCGCATAGAGATCACCATTTCGCACAAGGCGGAGAACTCCGTCTCGGGCGACGTGCGCTTAAGGCCAAACACATACGTAACCCATGAGCTCGGCGGCTACAAAAACGCCAAGCTCGACGTCAAGTACAAGGTGAACTTTTCCGTAGGCGGCGACATGACGATAGACGCCGGGGCCTCGATCAACGTGTCGGCGAAGGGGCATATCACCAACCAGGGGCCGACCGGGTCGATTAGCTACAACAACCCCGACTCCGGCGCTCCCCACGGCGGAAAAAGCAACGGCAGCAACTACTCTGCGTACGACTCGGCGCAGAGACCGCAGATGTACGGAGCGGCGTTTGGCTCGTATGGCGGCGGCGTAGTCAGGCTTTCCGTCGCGGGGACGCTCACAGTGAACGGCGTCGTGGTAGCCGGCAGCAAGCACGGTACTTCATACTGCTCTGGCGCGGGCGGGGCCATCTGGATAGACGCGGGCGTCCTCGCGGGCGCAGGCACGATTTCCGCGACGGCAGGCGACTCGATGTGGGGCAAATCGGGCTGCGGCGGGAGAATTGCCGTCTACCTTACGAATCCTTCGGCGACCGACTTCAGCGCGTTCACAGGCAGCATCCAGGCTTGCGGCGGCAGGAGCTACGATACTACCGGCGCCGCTTCGGACGGGCGTCAGGCGGGTGCGGCCGGCACAGTCTACCTGCAGGCGTACGGCGAGACGCCGACGAGCGCGACGCTTATTATAGACAACGAGAGGGTCGCGACTTCTTCGAAGAACACCGCGGTGACGTCAGGCTTGAACTCGGTGACGCCTGCGGCCATTTACATTCCCTACACGCCATTGAGCGACGAATACGACTGCGGAGAGATAGGCAACATCATCGTCCGCAACGGCGGCAACGCGGAGATCGGCAGCCGCACTTTCAAGGTCCACAAGGGCATAACGGTCGACAACGCCCGTTTCAAGGCGTATTCCGGGACCATCGAGCTTTGCGGGACGGAGGAGACGACGATAATGGGGACGGGCACATACTGCAGCGTATCCTGCACGGTGCCCGGGAAGACCTTGAAGTTCGGCACGGGGGCGCACGACAACTTCCGCATAGCCGACGGGGCGACGCTCACCTTGAAGGGTTCCTCCGAAGACCCGCTCGTCCTAAAGCCGGCCGTGGCGGGCGAAACATGGAAGGTCTCGCTCGCGCCGACGGCGGAGAGCGAAGTCAAGTACGTGACGGTCGACCACTCCGACGCATCGGGCGGCATCGCTATCACCGCGCATTCCTCCACAGACGGCGGCAGCAACGTAAACTGGTCGTTCCCGCTCCCGATGGACCCGGGCGACACGCTAACCTGGAACGGAACGTTCTCCGGGCTTTGGTCCGACGTCGCGAACTGGACGGACAAGCACGGCAGACCGCGCCTCCCCGTCGAGACGGACGTCATCGTGATTCCGGCGGGCTGCGACTACTACCCGGCAATCAAGGCGAACACGCTCCAGAACTCGATTGTCGTGGCGCAGGGAGCGTCGCTTGAACTTACGAACGGCGCGCGCCTAGACGTCACGAACGCCTTCACTGTCGCTGGCACGTTCACCGTGATCGGGACGGAGCCAGTGTTCTTCTCTGGCAGGTCGCTCGACTTCTCCGGCGGGGTCGTGAACATGGCCAACTCGACTTTCAACATCATCGGAGACGTAGACGCGACGCTCGACTTCGGCGGGAACACGGTTAGGCGGCTCTACTTCCGCAAGACTGGCGGGATCGCCTCGTTCACGGGGAGCGTAGGCGCGGAGACGTTCGACGCGCTCGCGACGAACGCCGTGACGCTCGCCTTCGCGGAGGGCGTGACACTTTCGGCGAAGAACGTCTACTGCCGTTCGCGCGCCGAGGCTGGCGCGGCGGATTCTGCGCTAATGACGCTTCGTGGCATAGTGGAGGGCGAGACGTGGAACTTAAGCGCCACGCACGAGGAGCACTTCTCGGGCGTGAAGGTACGCGACTCCGCAGCGACGGCGCTCAACTGCCGCGCCGACGCGCTTTCCGTGAACCTCGGCGGGAACAGCAACTGGACGTTCGGCACTTCCGCGGCGGAGTGGATAGGCGGCACGGGCGATTTCGACGTCGCGGCGAACTGGTATCCCGCGGCGGTCCCGGGCGCGTCGACGGACGTCCTCATAAGCGGCATTAACGGCGCGAGCGCGGCGACGGCGTCCGGCAATGTGACCGTGCGCTCCGTGAAGGTTGGCCCGGGGACGGCGGCCTCGTCGCTTACGGTGAACGGAGTCCTTACGACTTCGCTTGACGTCGTCGTGGAGACGAACGCGACCTTGACGCTTAATTCGCCTCTTGCAGACAACGTAGTCGGGCGCGACTTCATCGTGCGCATGGGCGGCAAGGCGACGCACACGGCGCTGCCATCTACCTGCGACACGCTTGAGGATGCGGACACCTCCGGCTACCGCTTCAGGATAGACGTCGCCCGCGATGTCGTAGTCGACGCCGGGGGCGCGATAGACGTTTCGGGCAGGGGGTACCAAGGAGGCGGCGACCAGAACAATCCAGCGGGCAAGGGGCCGCTCGGCTACATGAAGTCGTTCGATGTCGACACCGACGGCGACGGCATCGACGACGCGACGCTTAGCAATGCCTCTGCGGGGCATGCCGGCTACTCCACCTGGAACGCGAACCTATACCGCAAGACAATCTGCTACGGCTCGATGTTCGAGCCGGTCACGCACGGCTCAGGCGGGCTTTCCGGCTGCCCTGGCGGCGGCGTGGTGCTTGTGAAGTGCGCGCGGAACGCCGTCGTCAACGGAACGGTCGCCGCCAATGGAATCTTCGGCAGCGGCTATGGATTTTCCGGCGCGGGCGGCAGCGTCTGGATTGACGTGGAGGGAACGCTTTCAGGAAGCGGCGTGATTGTCGCTCGCGGCGGAACAGTTCCGCACGACGCCCCCGCCGGCGGCGGGCGCGTGGCGCTCTACTTCGGCGAAGACGCGTTCGAAGGAGTCGTCTCCGCCTCTACGGCAGCCTACACCAGCAACAGCCGCGGCATTGTCGCGGGCAGCGGCACGGTCCTAAGGAAGTGCAAGTCGTCCGCGCACTACGACGTCGCAATCGACTACGACCAGTACAAGCTGACGAGTCAATACTCGGACAGAGGCACTGGCATATACTGGAATACGTTTGTGACGGACGGGAAGATGAATTCGACCGTAACCGACATTCCGTCCTTGGGCGACATGGACAAGATCTCGCTCTTCAAGAAGGTGCGCTTCTCGCTGGGGCATTTGACGGCCATGAACCTCACGCAGGACCTGAAGATAGAAGACCTGAACGTGACGGTGAACACTGGATGCTACGTGCGCCTCAACTACCACACGCTGAGGGTTCTTTCGGGCGCGCACAAGAACGCCAAGGGCTGGGCCGGAGCGTCGGTAGAGCGCTCCACCCGCGACCGCGGCGAAATCATCTGGGGCGCCGGCTTCGCGGTGACTGTGAGGTAATGAACAGGCGCGAATTCCTGAAGCTTGGCGCGGTGGCGGCGGTGATGCCTGCCGCCCGCGTCGTTGGCGCGGTGGAGGGGAAGGGTGGTCTCCCGCCGTGGGCCGAGGCGAAGATAGACGAGGCCGTGGCGC
>JAEEHL010000225.1 GCA_016280825.1 Verrucomicrobiota bacterium | reverse complement strand
CATGACGCTGTAGAAGTTCGCGCCGACGCGGTCCATCTTGTTGACGAACGCGATCTTCGGGACCTTGTACTTCTCGCTCTGGCGCCAGACCTGCTCGGACTGCGGCTGCACCCCGCCGACCGCGCAGTAGAGCGCCACGGCGCCGTCGAGGACGCGGAGCGAGCGCTCCACCTCGGCCGTGAAGTCGACGTGTCCTGGGGTGTCGATGAGGGAGAGGCGGTAGTCGCCCCACTGCACGCACGTAGCAGCTGACTGGATGGTGATGCCGCGCTCCTGCTCCTGGACCATGAAGTCCATCGTAGCAGCGCCGTCATGCACCTCGCCGATCTTGTAGTTCTTGCCGGAATAGTAGAGGATTCTCTCCGACGTCGTGGTCTTGCCGCCGTCGATGTGGGCCATGATGCCGAAGTTCCTCACCCTTTCGAGCGGTATGTCGCGCTTTGCCATCTTTCAAGCTCCTCCTATGTAGTTAAGGCTTCAGCCAACCGTGCCGCCGGCCGCCTCGATCTTGGCCTTGGCTGCCGCGGAGCACGGAACCTTGACTGCGAACTTCTTGGTGAGCTCGCCCTTTGC
Source organism: Verrucomicrobiota bacterium (assembly GCA_016280825.1). Lineage (GTDB taxonomy): Bacteria > Verrucomicrobiota > Kiritimatiellia > RFP12 > UBA1067 > UBA1067. The sequence continues at coordinate 4,428 of JAEEHL010000225.1, read as the reverse complement.
GAGAATCTTGATCTTTGGGGCCTTGTTGTCGCTGAAGCCAGCGTCCGCGAGAGAGGCGACCGTGATCTCGGCGCCGGCCTCGAACTTCTTCTCGAGGTCGCAGACGTTTACAGCGAGCGCCTTGGCGTTGAAGCGGGCGTTATTGAAGCCGCGCTTCGGCAGCCTTCTCACGAGCGGCATCTGGCCGCCTTCGAACTGCAGCTTGTGCTTGTGGCCCTTGCGGGCGGCCTGGCCCTTGTGGCCCCTCGTGGACGTCTTGCCCATTCCGGAGCCGCAGCCGCGGCCGACCCTCTTACGGCGCGAACGCGCCCCAGGTTCGTTGGTAAGGTTGTGAAGTTCCATTGCGATGCCCTTTCTTTCTTTAGGCGCGGACGGCCGCTATCTCCTCGGCGCTCCTGAGCTTCATGAGCGCGGCGAGGGTGGCCTTGACCACGTTGAGCCTGTTCTTCGAGCCGAGGGACTTGCCCACGGCGTCGCGGATGCCGACCGCCTCGAGGACGGGGCGCATTCCGCCGCCCACGATGAGGCCTGTGCCGGCGGGAGCCGGCTTCAGGAGAACGCGCCCCCCGTCGCATACGCCCTCGACGTCGTGCGGGATCGTCGTCCCCTTGAGGACGATCTTGCGCATGTCCTTGCGCGCGGCCTCGCCTCCCTTGCGGATGGCGTCAGCCGTCTCGTTGGCCTTGCCGAAGCCGACCCCGACGCGCCCTTCCTTGTCGCCGACTACGATGACGGCGGAAAAGCTCATGCGGCGGCCGCCCTTGACGGTCTTGGCGCAGCGGTTGATGAACACAGGGTGCTCGTCGAGGGTGTCCTCGGTCTCTGCGGCTCTGTGCTTGTCGCGGTTGAAAGCCATCTTACCTTTCCTCCTTCTTTGCGGTGATGGAAAGCCCCGCCTCGACCGCGGATTCGACGATCGCGGCGACGCGCCCAGTATACTTGAACCCGCCCCTGTCCACGACGATGTTCGAGATGCCGGCGGCCTTCGCGGCCTCCGCGGCCTTCGCGCCGAGCGCCTTGGCGACGGCGAGGTTGGCCTTGTCGTCCTTCAAGGTGTTGGCGCAGGCGAGAGTGCGGCCTGCGTCGTCGTCTATGAACTGCACGTACATGTGCTTGTTCGAGATGCAGATCGACATGCGCGGACGCGCCGCCGTGCCTACGATGCGCTGCCTTAGGCGCATATGGCGCTTCTGGCGCTGTACTTTGCGGTTGAAGCTCATTAGGCGACCTTCTTTCCTTGTTTGCGGCGGATGTGCTCGCCGACGTACTTGATGCCCTTGCCCTTGTAGGGCTCGGCCGGGTAGAACGAACGGATGCGCGCGGCGGACTCGCCGACAAGGCACTTGTCAATGCCCGTGAGCGTTACCTGCAGGCCGTCGTTCTCGACAGTGCACTTGACGCCCTCCGGCACGACGAATATCTTCGGAGAGGCGAACCCGAGCGAGAGCGCGAGCTCCTGCCCCTTGAGGACCGCCTTGAAGCCGGTGCCTTCGATGGAAAGCTGCTTCGTGTAGCCCTTCGAGACGCCGATCGCCATGTTGTTGATGAGAGCGCGCGCGAGGCCGTGGAAGTTGCCGTGCGCGTCGTCGTCGTCGCACGAAACGCGGACTGCGCCGTCCTCGACCTTCGCCGAGATTCCTTCGTGCATCGTGTAGGAAAGCTCTCCGAGCTTGCCCTTTACCGTCACCTTCTGGCCCTCGACCGTGGCCGTTACGCCTTCGGTGAGCTTGACGGGTTCTTTGCCGATTCGAGACATTTTTCTATCTCCTCAATTTATGCCACCGTGCAGAGCACTTCGCCGCCGAGACGCGCCTTCCTGGCCTCCGCGCCGGACATGACGCCCTTGGACGTGGAGACGATCGCAAGGCCCATTCCGTCGAGGACGGACGGTATCTTGGCGGAACCGACGTACTTGCGAAGACCCGGCTTCGAGACGCGCTTTAGCTCCGTTATCGCGGGAGCGGCCTTGGCCGAGTACTTGAGCGTTATTACGAGCTTCCTAGGGAACTCCGACGTCATGACGAAGTCCGAGATGTAGCCAGCGTCCTTCATGACGCGGGCGACCTCGCCCTTGAGCCTGCTCGCCGGCGTCTCGACGGAATAAAGGCGCGCCTTCAGGCCGTTCCTGATCGTCGTGAGCATGTCGGAAATGGGATCTGTTGACATTTGCTTGATTCCTTTCCTTCAGATTGTTACCACGACGCCTTGGTGACGCCGGGAATGAGGCCCGCCACGGCCAGTTCGCGGAAGCAGAGACGGCAGATGCCGAACTTGCCCATGTAGGCATGCCGGCGGCCGCAGCGCTGGCAGCGGTTGTACGCCCTGACCTTGAACTTGGGCGCCTTCTTCTGCTTTTCAATTAGACACTGCTTTGCCATAGCTATCAGCTCCTTCCTGCAAACGGCACGCCGAGCGAGACAAGAAGCTCTCTCGCGGCCTTGATGTCGGTCGTGCTCGTCACGAACGTTATGTCCATGCCCGAGCGGGCGCTCGATTCGACGAGCTCCGGGAATATCGTGTGCTCCTTGACGCCGAGCGTGTAGTTGCCCGCGCCGTCGAAGCCGCGATTCGGCACGCCGCGGAAGTCGCGGATGCGCGGAAGCGCGGCGGAGATGAGGCGCTCGGCGAATTCCCACATGCGCTCGCCGCGCAGCGTGACCTTCGCGCCGATCACCATTCCCTCGCGGAGCTTGAAGTTCGATATGGACTTCTTCGCCCTGCAGAGCATGGGCCTCTGGCCCGTGATTGCCGCGAGGTCGTCGACGAGGGTCTTCTGCTCGTCCTTCGTGACGATGCCGAAGCCCATGTTGACCACGATCTTCGTAAGGCGCGGAACGAGCATCTTGTTCGTGGTGCCGAGCTTCTTCTCGAGCTCGGGCACCACGCGGCCCGTGTATTCGTCTTTCAGTCTTGACATGTCTATCGTTCCTTGATTTAGAGAGCCTTGCCGCTCCTGGTGCCAATGCGGACCTTCTTGCCGTCCTTCTCGCCCGTCTTGACGCGGGTGCCCTTCTTGGCCTCGGCGTCGTAGGGCATGAGCTTGCAGAGCCTTATCGGCAGCTCAATGTCGACGAGGCCGCCGGCATTCTTCTCCGTGCGACGCATCGCCTTCTTGTGGACGTTGACGCCGCCTACGACGGCGACGCCCTTGCGGGGGTCGACGCGCAGCACGGTGCCGGTCTTGCCGGCGTCGTTGCCGCTGACGACGATCACGGTGTCGTTCTTCCGTATTCTTGAGATAGCCATCTTGTCAACTCCTTTGCGGTCAGACCACTTCGGGGGCCATGGAAAGTATCTTCATGTAGTTCTTCTCCCTGAGCTCGCGCGCGACCGGCCCGAAGATGCGGGTGCCAAGCGGGTTGAGCTTGGAGTCGACGAGCACGCACGCGTTCTGGTCGAAGTGGACCGTCGAGCCGTCCTCGCGGCGGATCGGGTTGCCAGTGCGAACTATCACGGCCGTCGCAACGGAGCCCTTCTTGACGGAACCCGTCGGAGAGGCCTCCTTGATCGCGACGCGGATTACGTCTCCGAGGTGCGCGTACTCCTTGCGCTGCCTCAGGATGCGGAAGCACATCGCGCGCTTTGCGCCCGTGTTGTCCGCCACTACGAGATTGGAAAGTTCCTGCAACATCGCCTTTCCCCCTTCACTTCACTATGCGCCAGCGCTTCGTGGCCGAGAGCGGACGCGTTTCCATTATGACTACGACGTCGCCTTTCTTCGCGGTGTCTGCCTCGTCGTGCACCTGGTAGTGCTTGGTGCGCGAGACGATCTTGCCGTACACCGGATGGCGCTCGCGGTAGGAGACCGCCACCTTCACTGTCTTCGTGCCGGACTTCGACACGACTACGCCCTTCCTGAGCTTGCGCGCTCCGCGCGCCTCTGTTTCCGTGCTCATATCTTGACTCCTGCGCGGGTGATGAACTTCGTGTGGATTCCGATCTTCGTCGCTGCGAGGCGCAGGCACTCCTTGGCTACTTCCTCGGAGACGCCGCCCACCTCGAAGAGGACCTTGCCGGGAAGGATCACGGCAGCCCAGAACTCAGGGTTGCCCTTGCCCCCGCCCATGCGGACTTCGATTGGCTTGCGAGTGACAGGCTTGTCGGGGAATATCCGTATCCAGAGCTTCCCCTTGCGCTTCATCTCGCGGTTGATTGCCACGCGGCAGGCCTCGATCTGCGTTGCCGTGAGAAGCCCGCGGGTAAGCGCCTTCAGGCCGAACTCGACGTACGCGAGCTCAGTGCCTGAAGTGGCGTAACCCGAGCGGTTCCCCTTGGAGACCTTGCGGTATTTTACTCTCTTAGGCATCAAAGGCATGGCTTACTTCACCTCCTTGCGATCGCCTCCACGGCGGCCGCCGCGGCCTTCGCTGCGCGGCATGCGAACCTGGAAGCCTTCCTTCTTGCAGATCCACACCTTGATGCCGATCT
>JAEEHL010000224.1 GCA_016280825.1 Verrucomicrobiota bacterium | reverse complement strand
GGAGATTGGCGCGGATCGGCGCGAACGTCGCCGCCCTGGGGCGAACGGCTGCGCACGGCGCGGACGGTTGCCGACGATACACGCCTCACGGCTGCGGAGATTGCCGACAATTCAGATACTTCAAATAATTCACGGGGCTACTTATGTATGTGCCCGGCGATCGAGCGTCCGGCGTTCCCGGCCGCGCACGTCGGCAGCGGGCGAGGCGGTCGAGCTGTCCGGAGATTGGCGCGAACGTCGCCGCCCTGGGGCGGATGGATGCGCACGGTGCGCACGGTTGCCGACGATACGCGCCTCACGGCTGCGGAGATTGCCGACAGTTCAGATACTTCAAATAATTCACGGGGCTACTTATGTATGTGCCCGGCGGTCGAGCTGTCCGGAGATTGGCGCGGATCGGCGCGAACGTCGCCGCCCTGGGGCGAACGGCTGCGCACGGCGCGGACGGTTGCCGACGATACGCGCCTCACGGCTGCGGAGATTGCCGACAATTCAGATACTTCAAATAATTCACGGGGCTACTTATGTATGTGCCCGGCGGTCGAGCGTCCGGCGTTCCAGGCCGCGAACGTCGGCAGCGTTCCCGGCGGTCGAGCTGTCCGGAGATTGGCGCGGATCGGCGCGAACGTCGCCGCCCTGGGGCGAACGGCTGCGGCCTGTTATAGCGCAATGACAAGGGCGACGAGCAGAAGAACGGCGGCAACGATGTATGCAACGACATCCCACCCATCCCTGGAGCAGATGCGGCGCGTCGGGTCGCCAGCGGCACACCCGGCGAGAAACCAGAAAAAATCGTCTCTATCGCTCATAGGGAAGATATTACCAAATCCGCCGCCGAGCGGCAAGCGTGTCTGAAATTTTTTTCAAATACCCCCTTGCGCACAGTCGGCGGAATATGGTATCATTCTCGCGTCTTCGACAAATGGAAGTAACGAACCAGACGGAGACGATAAAACGGGATCCCGAAAAAAACGATTTCCCGCCCTTGCAAGTCTGCATACCCGTATGCATTCGTTACCTTGCATGGGCGGGATTTTACATGGAAGTAACGAACCATGACGAGAACGGAGACGGCGGGAAAGACCGCGAGGGGGTGCGCGCATGGTGCGCGCCGTTTCAGGGCTAACAGGATTAGGCCGATTGGCCGCAAGGTGGTATTTACCCGCATTGCGGCCGACGCGCTCGCGGTGATAGACCGCGCGGCGGCGCAGTCGGGAATGTCGCGCGGCGATGTAATCTCCGCAACGTTCCGCAAGCTCGGAAAGGAGGTTGCAATATGAGCCAGGCGACAAAGACCGTAACAGGCCGCGCGGCGAGCGGCACGCACAGGGCGGAAACGGCGGAGCGGTGGCAGCTTGTATACTGCCTGCCGATTCCGGACGCGCAAGCGGTCGCCATAATCGAGCGATACGCGCGCAACCTTCGCATGGATCCCGGCGAGATCGTCGCGTCAATCCTGCGCACGTTCGACAGGATGGCCGGGGCCGAAATGGATCGTCTCGCCGCGACATTCGGAAGGGGGGCCGCGCGATGAAGACGACAACAGCAAAGAAGACCGGCGCGAAGCGGTGGCGCATTGTCACAGTCGGGCCAATGGGCAAGGGCAAGCGCGTTTTAAAATCGCCCGACGGCACGATATACCAGGGCACGCCCGGCGAGGTGCGCGCGGCGTGTCTGTTGCCGTCGGAACGTCGCGCGCTCGCGGACGGGCTGCGCTGCATTAGGGCAATTGGTTTAAGTCTGAAAGAGCGGCGCGTGCTTAGTCAATGGCGGCGGCAGGATGATATCAAAATGCACTATCTCGCATTGCGTGGAAATGATGCGGCATTCGAAATCATGACGGAAGCCGCCGCGCGGTATGCGGGCGAGACGGTCGCGAAGTTTGAGCGAGAATGGATCCGCGCCGGGATTGATGCCACGTTCGAGATGGCAAGGGGCGAAACGGGGCGGTATGAATTGCCGATGACGCGCCATGAGCTGCGCGCGTTCGAGGCGGTCGGCGGTCGCGTGTCCGATTTCTGCGAGGCGTTGAAGCTATCGGAGGCGTTGCACATGAAGGGAGGGTCGGAACGATGAGCGACTGGAAGAAGTCGACGCTAAATCCGCCCGGCCTTGTCGGCGATGTCGTCGCGTGGATCCGCGAGGCGTCCGGCATGGATCAGCCGAAATTCGCGCTTGCCGCAGGGCTTACAACCTGCGGCACGCTTCTCGGTCGAGGCGTGAAGGACTACACAGGGCAGCGGACAAATCTTTATACCCTGGCGGTCGGCTATACGTCCGCCGGGAAGAATGCGCCAATACAGGCGATTCAGGCGATAATGTCCGCGATGCTGCGCGATCGGCTGCTGGCCGGAAAAGTCACGTCTGATACCGCGCTTGAAATCCTGCTGGCGGCCTATCCCGTCCGGCTGTTTCTGCTGGATGAAGTCGGCCATTATATAACGTCACTTCGGACGGCCGGCGCGAGCAACGGCCATTTAAAAACCGTCATGCCCGCGCTGACGGAGTGCTGGAGCTGCGCGGCGTCCGCGTACGTCGGCAAGGCGCGCGCGGCTGACAGCAATGGCAAATGGAAGCCACCACGGATAATCCAGGAGCCGTGCGCGTGCCTTTACGGGACGTCCGCGCCCGGCGTACTGTTCGACGGCATGAGCGAGGCAGATTTTACGGATGGATCAATACCCCGTTTTTTGGCGTTCATATCGGAGACGCGCCCGGAATACGTCGCAAAGCCAGCAATAGCATTTCCTGACGAATTGAAAAACGCGCTAAACGCGGCGTTGCTGCGGCTGGGCATATCGCCCCCGAATGGCGACGACATAGACGGCGGGGCCGTCGCCGTTCCCGTCGCCCGTGTCGTCGAAGAGACGCAAGATGCTGCGGACGTTTTCGAGGCCCTCGAGGAATTGAAGCACGCGGAGCTGATGAACGCGGACAGGGGTGACAATGTGTTGTATTTGTGGGGAAAGGCCGTCGAGAACGCGCGCCGGGTTGCGCTCACGGTCGCGGCGTTGCGCCGTTCGAAGTCGCCGCGCGTGGAGAAGGTAGACGCCGAGTATTCGGCGGATCTTGTCATTACGCTGATTGCCGATATGATCAGATATGTCCGCGAGAATGTCGCGACGACAAAGGCGGAGCGCGTGGCGCGCGACATTGTGCGCTGCATAAAGCGCAATGGCGGCAGGATAGACCGGGGCGAGCTTACGCGCCTGACGCAGAAATATACGCGAGACGAGCGGGCGGACGCAATCGACGATTTGCTGGATGCCCGGCAAATCGAGATAGTGCCGACACGGGGAACGGGGGCAAAGAGCATCACGGTATACAGGCTTGCGCCCGCTGCGGGCTAAAAGCGATTTTTGGGGTTTAGTGGCTAAGTTAGTGGCTACGGACGGAGGCGGCAACCACATGGACGGATTGTCTATTTTTGTATTACCCTTGTAAAACGGGGGTTTGATGCGCTTTTTGTTAGACGCCGCTTAGTGGCTACGAGGTGGATTACCGCGCGCGGAATGGTGGCGAAATTAGGCGAAAATAGGCGAAATGGAAAAATCAAAATCAAGGGGTGGCGAAGTGCGTTTGACCCTTGATTTTATTGGTTAATATTGATTTTATTGGTGCCGGAGACGGGACTCGAACCCGTACGCCTGATTACCAGGCCGCGGATTTTAAGTCCGCTGCGTCTGCCATTTCACCACTCCGGCTTTGTCGCATTAGTCTATCATATTGCGCGGCGCAAAACAACCCCGGCGCTAGCGGAAGCCGAGAATCTTGTGGAGCTGGACCGAGAGCGACCAGCCGTCGAGCTGCGATAGGACGGACTTCGCGGTCGCGAAGTCGATCTCGCCCCCGCGCTCGCACGG
>JAEEHL010000223.1 GCA_016280825.1 Verrucomicrobiota bacterium | reverse complement strand
GGGCGCGGGCTCGGCGCGCCTGAAGAAACTCATGATCCACGCGAAAAATCCCTTTCTTGGCTGCTGCGCCTGCGCGACGACCGGCTGCGGCGCGGCTGCGGGACGCGCGTTGTTCAGCGCCGCCGGCGCGTTGGCGCGAGCGCCGCCTCCCGCGACGTTGTTCGCCCTCGTAAAGGCTTCAATCGTCAGTTTGAACGGCTGCGATCCGTTTATCTCTCCAGGTCCTGGCATTTTCGTTTGTCCCTTCTATCTTTTCATCATCATCTGGAACTGAATTCCGTTATCGTTTTGTATACACGTGAAACGCGAAAAAGTTACACATGGAAAATCCGCTCGTAAACGCGGCATGCGGCGCAAAGGCCGTTTTCAGGCGAATATCATGTGGCTGTCAGGCGCGCTGCGGGGGGGAGCCTCGTCGCTCCCGTCTCCGCCGGAAAGATCCCTCTTTATGCGCTCGGCCCAAATGTCGCAGAGCTGGAGGATCTTCTCCAAGGTCGAAATGAAGTCTTCGACGTCCTCTGAAGCCTTCTGGAAATCGAAGCTGTAGTTGTAGACGACGGTCTCCGACTCCTGCTCGAGGGTGAAGTAGCCGCCTGCCGTCTCCTTCCCGAAAAGCCCGCCGGCGAGAAGGTCGCGGTAGACCGCCTTCGACGCGTCCTTGGGCAGCTCCGCAACCTCCACGAAGCACAGGATGCGCTCCGTAGCCTCCATGAACTGCAGGTTCATGTTGTACCTGTCGTCGACGCGCACTGTCACGAGCCCCGACTCGTCGGCGACCATCGCCCCGATGCCGGTCTCCTTCCTGACCTCGGCCAGGAACCTGTCGTAGTCTTCTCTATTATGCATTTTGCACTCCGTTCTGCGAGGTTCACGGTATCGTCACGGATTCCTGCCCGTCGAACTTGTCGGCATTGAACTGTTCGACGAATGGATTGCCGTCCGGTTAGGTTGCCCCCCGCTATCCGCGCCACATATTATACCATATTGCTTCATTGCCCGTCCAGCCCGGACACCGTTCAGAGTTATGTAGTTCGGTAGTTAGGTGGTTTGCTCACGCGGAGCCACAGAGAGCGCAGAGCGGGGTTCGGGGCAGCGCCCCGGGTCGTCCCGCCGGTGATGCAGATGTCCTTGTCAAAAGGGCGTTCACCAGCACGGCAGGCAAGGCGCCCATGCCGGCGGCATTCCGCGCAGAGTGTCAATTTATGCTTTGTTCCAGCGCTTTCGCCAACTGGTCGGGGCAGGACGTTCCGTTGCGGCACTGAATGCCCTTGAGAGTGGCGATAACCTCGGCGACCTTGCGGCCGACGACGAGCCTTGCGACGCCCTGCGTGTTGCCCGGGCAGCCGCCTTCGAACTCGCACTTCGTCACCACGCCGTCAACCACCTCGTAGTTGATCGCCCGCGAACATGTTCCCGTCGTCTTGAATGTCGTCATGGTCTTTGCCTCCTGTGTTTGTCAAATTGCGCTGTTCGTCAGCACCGCCGCGCCAAAACGCTCACTGCTTCACGATAAGGGCCATGAACACGAAATCCTCCGGGCCGGCGGAATTGTCCACTCCATGGCCGGAGCCCGACGGCGTCCAGGTGGTATCGCCCGCGGCAATCTTGCGCTTCGTGCCGTTGTCGTCGTAAATCGCCTCGCCGGAAAGGACGAAGTAGCTCTCCCCTTCCCCCTCGTGTTCATGGTAGCCAAGCGTCGAACCGGCGGGGATCGTCACCTTCGCGTAGAGCCGGCACTTGTCGCCAAGCTCCTCGTCGAGAATGAGGTCAAGCCTGAGCTCCTCCTTGCCGTTTCCGCTCGGCATCGTAATCGTCTTCTTCATGTCAGTCTCCTTTCGCGGCGCTTCGCCGCCTTGTCCAGCATTATCCTGAAAATCGCATTCGGCGCCAAGGGCGCATTTTTCACCAGCTTGGCATGAACTTGAAATACAACGGGCGATACGAAGGGATCGCGTCGCCAACCGGCGATAGCGCTCCCTTCTCTCGGTCGAACGCATAGACGCGAATCTCGTCCGACATCTTGTGCCCAACCACGACGAACTTCTCTCCTGGCATGAACTCGAAGTCCCTCGGGAACTTGCCTTCGAGCGGCGCGATGTTGAGAAGCGAAAGTAGCCCGCTCTCGGGGTTGACTGCAAACACCGCTATGGAGTCATGCCCCCTGTTTGAGGCAAGAAGCCGCGAGCCGTCCGCCGTAAGCTTGATTGCCGACGCCTTTGAAAAGCCGTTGAAGCCCTCGGGTATGGTGGACCACTTGCCGCGCCTGACAAAGCGCCCAAGCTCGTAGGAGAACATCGTCACGGAATTGCCAAGCTCGTTCACGACGTAGAGAAAGCGCCTGTCGGCGGACCACACCACGTGGCGCGGGCCGTCGCCCGGATCGAAGACGATTGTCGCCTTCTCGTCCTCGACCATGTCTTCCGGGTCGAAGAAATGTATCCTGTCGCAGCCGAGGTTGACTATGCCGAGCTTCTTCTGGTCTGGAGTGAAGAACGCGCAGTGCGCATACGCCTTCTTCTGCCTGTCCGCAACCGGCCCCATCCCGACATCCGGAAGGACCGCGCTCCGCAAGGCCCCGCTGCGAAGGTCAAACGTTCCGCACGTTGCCGACGAATACGCCGCAAACGCGAGGTATCTGCCGTCAGCGGAAAGCTCCACATGGCACGGCACTTCGCACGGAAGCTGGACAAGGTGCTTCATCTCGCCGATGCGGCCGTTCTCGACCTTGAAGGAGACGAGCATGCCGCGGTTCTTGCCCCCGCGCATCCTCGAAATGGCGGAATAGAGCGTGCGGCCGTCCGAGGAGAACTTGCAGTACGTCGTGCCCTGCATGCCGTTCACCTCCTGCACGACGCGGGCCGCTCCGCTTTCGGGGTCGCAGTCAAGGACCTTGAGCGCCTGCAGGTCGTGCGAGCCGGCGAGCGAACCTGCGACGCAGAGCCGCTTCCTGTCGACGATGTCGTAGACGCGCACGTAGTCCACGATGAATTCGTCGCCTGCCTTCCACGCCGCCTCGAGCTCCGGCACGGCCTTGCCGGTCATCCTGTCCTTCCTGTACCACTTGGGCTCGGTGGAGACAAGCAGGAACTCCGGCACGTGGCTTACGCGCTCCTTGCCCTCGCGGCCCACCTTCTCGCCGCGCTGCACGCCGTCGACGAAGACGGTATAGCCGTCCTCCTCCCAGAGAAGGCCGAAGACGTGGAACAAAGTCTTGTCGAGCTTCATCGAGACTGCGTCCACACGGCTCTGCCACGATCCCTTCTTCGGCATCCGCGGCGCATGGAAGCCGACGTATTCCGCGCCGCAGCCGTTCATGTGGAAGCAAGCGGGCAGTATGACCCCCGGCTCGAAGCTCTCCATTATGTCGTGCTCTATCCCCGCGCGCTCCGGCTCAAGGCACGCGCCCTGCGTTATGCTCTGCATCCAGAACGCGCTCCACCAGCCCTCGCACTGCTGGAGGCGGCACCTGCATTCGTAGTAGCCGTAGCGGTGCTCGAACTTCGGCTTCGAGCGCGGCGGAACCGACCAGAACGTCTTTGGGTTCTCGAGGGGAGGGTAGTCCCACATGAGCTCGCCGGTCTGGAGCTGCGGCGAGGCATACTCGCCGTCCGCGCGCTTGATGAGCTTCAAGTGCGCCATGCCGCCCTTTATCTCGAGCGCGTTCTGCTCGGGCGCGGCAAACGCCTCGAAGCGCCGCCCCCAGAAGTTTGTGCGGAACATCCACTTCGACGTGTCGAGGGCGTCGCCGTTGAACTCGTCGTGCCAGACGAGCGAGAACTCCCTGCCCTCGGGCAGGAGCGAGGGCGCCTCGCCCTCGACTGCGTTGACGGCAACCGCCGCGAAAAGAGCCAATGCTGCATTCACCATGTTTCGCCTCCAATCGTTTCAACTGCCTCAAGAAGAGTGTCCACCGTGCGCCACGCGCCAGCCTTCTCGAGCCGCCAGCGCGAATGCGAGCCCTGCGCGCAGAGTACGCACCTCGCGCCAATTGCATCGGCTACCTCCTTGTCGTGCAGGGAATCGCCGACGATGGCAACACGGCCAGCGCCGCCCGCAAACTCCGCGAGCTCGCGAGCCCTCTCTATCTTGCCCGCGCCGTACAGGTTGTCTGCCCCGCAGACACGGAGGAACCTGCCCTCTATCCCATAGCGCGAAAGCTCCAACTCGAGAAGGTCCTGCCTGAGGGCCGAGAGGACGCACTGCCCGACGCCAAGGCGATCCGCCGCGTCAAGCGCGGCAATAGCCTCCGAATTCAAGTTGCGCGCCTGAAGCGCGTAGACGTCGTGGTATTCGCGGGCAACTTCGTCCCACTCGGCGTCGTCATGGGACGCTATGCCGATGCGCTCGTAGAACGGCCGCACGGGAAAGCCGAAGTTGTCGCGGTAGAAGGCCTCAGATATCGTCGGCGCGCCCCGCCGCGCAAGCATGTCGTTCAGCGTTGCGACTGCGGCGGCGGTGTCGTCGAGGAGCGTGCCGTTCCAGTCCCAGAATATGAACTTGGCGGGCATCGCCTATTCTGCGGCCTGCGGCGGCTCCTCTGGCGTGGCGGCAGCAGGAATTTCATCCTGCTGCGCGTCGGCGTCCGAGCCTTCGCATACCGACACTGAAACGAGCTTTGCGCCCTCTGAAAGCCTCACGAGCCTCACGCCCTGCGCCGCCCTGCCGACTACGCCAATCTGCGAAACGGGGCTCCTAACCATCTGCGCGTCGGAAGTTATGGAGATTATCGACTCGTCCTCCGCGACGGCATGCGCCGCGACTACCCTGCCGTTGCGGTCGGCGCCCTTTATGGCGGTAACGCCCATTCCGCCGCGATGGCAGATGCGGTATTCGGAGAATTCCGTGCGCTTGCCGTAGCCGTTCTCCGTCGCCACGAGGAAGGTCTTGCCGGGGTCGCATACGTCGAGCGAGACGACGCTGTCGTCGCCGCGCAGCTTCACGCCCCTCACGCCTGTCGCGGTGCGCCCCATGCGGCGCACTTCGGAGGCGCTGAACCTAATGCCGATGCCGCCCGCAGTTATCATGAGCACGTCGTCGGAGGGCTTCACGAGCCTCACCTCCACGAGCTCGTCGCCCTCGTCGATGTTTATCGCCTTTATGCCGGACCTGTTGACGTTCTTGAACTCCGCAAGAAGCGTCTTCTTCACGGTGCCGAGGCGCGTCGCGAACATCACGTCCACGTCGCCGTCGAAGGAGCGTATCGGCAGAAGCTGCAGCACCTGCTCGCCCTCCTGGAGGTTGAGGAGGTTGACGAGCGGGCGGCCGAAGCCCGTCTTCTGCCCCTCGGGAATCTCGTAGGCGCCCTTGAGGAAGAGCCTGCCGGTGTTGGTGAAAAACATGAGCTCGTCGTGCGTCTCGGCGACGAAGACGAGGCGGATGAAGTCCTCCTCCTTTATCTGCGCCCCGCGCACCCCGTGGCCGCCGCGCCGCTGCTCGCGGTATTCCGAAAGCGGCACGCGCTTCACGTAGCCCCTGTTGGAAAGCGTGATGACGCAGGGCTCGTCTGGGATGAGGTCCTTGACCGAGACCTCGTTTGCGTCGTCGACTATCTCCGTGCGGCGGGCCGCGTCGCCCTTCGAGGCGTAGCGCTCCTTCAGGTCCGCAAGGTCCGTGCGCATCAGGGCGTATATCTTCTCGGGGTCGGCCAGGAGCGCCTCGTAGCCCGCAATCGCCTCGACAAGGCGCTGCAGCTCCTCGGCGAGCCTGCTGCGCTCGAGACCGACGAGCTGGTAGAGGCGCATCTCGAGAATGGCCGCGGTCTGCGTCTCCGAGAAGCCGAAGTCCCTGAGGAGACGCTCCTTGGCCTCGTCGCGCGTCTTCGAGCTGCGTATCGCGGCGACGACCTCGTCAAGGCAGTCGATGGCCTTGAGAAGCCCCTCCACGATGTGCTTGCGGGCAAGGGCCTTGTTGAGGTCGAAGCGCGTGCGGCGCGTTATGACGCCGAAGCGGTGGTCAACGTAGCACTTGAAGTATTCCTTCAGGTTGAGAACCTTTGGCCTGCCGTCCACAATGGCGAGCATTATCGCGCCGAAGGTGGACTGGAGAGACGTATGCTTGTAGAGCTGGTTCAGCACGACCTCGCCCATCGCGTCGCGCTTTATCTCGATGACGACGCGCACGTCCTCCTTCGACTCGTCGCGGATGTCGGATATGCCGGTCACGATCTTCTCCTTGACAAGCTCGGTCATGCGCTTTAGCATTTCCGTCTTGTTCACGGCGTAGGGTATCTCGGTCACGATTATCCGCTCGCGGCCGTCCTTGCCCTTCTCGACCTCCGCCCTGCCGCGCACCGTCATCTGCCCGCGCCCGAGCTTGTACATCGCGGCGATGCCGTTGCGCCCGCAGACGAGCGCGCCCGTCGGGAAGTCCGGCCCCTTCACGAAGCGCATGAGGTCGTCTACCGTGCAGCCGTCGCGGTGCTGCAGGTAGTAGTCGATGCCGTCGCAGAGCTCGCCGAGGTTGTGGGGCGGTATGTTCGTCGCCATGCCCACTGCAATGCCGGAAGAGCCGTTCAAAAGGAGGTTCGGGAGCTTCGCCGGGAGGACGGTCGGCTCCTTCAGCGTCTCGTCGTAGTTGGGCGCCATGTCGACCGTGTCCTTCTCGAGGTCGCCGAGAAGCTCGTCGGAGACGCGGTGCATGCGCACCTCGGTATATCGCATCGCTGCCGCGCCGTCGCCGTCTATGGAGCCGAAGTTGCCGTGCCCCTCGACGAGCGGCACCCTGAGCGAGAACGTCTGCGCCATGCGCACGATGCAGTCGTAGACAGAGCTGTCGCCGTGGGGGTGGTACTTGCCGATCACCTCGCCGACGACGCGCGCCGACTTCATGAACTTCGAGTTCCAGACGTTGCCTAGCTCGTGCATGGCGAAAAGGCAGCGCCTGTGTACGGGCTTCAGGCCGTCGCGCACGTCGGGCAGTGCGCGCCCGACGATGACGCTCATCGAGTAGTCGAGGTAGTCTTGCCTAAGCTCCTCTTCGATATTGACGTTATGGCAGTTTCCGCCGGGTACTGTATCTTCGCTCATACCCGTATTATATCATATTTACACGCCGAAATGGGGCATCAAATCGCGAGAACTTCGCGGCCGCCAAACGGCTTGCGGCGGATCTCCATGAGATTCGGCTCGCCGCCGCAATCAGCGGCCCGCGAAAGCGCCCTTCAAGAACCCCCTTCTGCCAGGCGCGGCCATGGCCTATGGGGTGACGACGAACGTGGTGATTGTCGAGGGAAGAAGCGAGATAGAATAGTACCTGCCGCCCTTCTTGAACTGGAACTGCCGCCTTGCAAACGGCCTCTCGGAGCAGTTGCAGGTGACGACAACGACGTCCGAGCCATCCTTGTTGCGGAAGGCGACGGCATTGAGGTCCTTGGCGCCCGCGGTGTAGCCCAAGGTCGTAAACGACGTGGCGAGCACGCTTGCGCCCTTGTCGACGTAGGGGCCGATGTGCCTGAAGACCCTGTACTGCTCTGACGGCGTCACGGCGCATGTCGCGGGGTCGAGCGTGACAAGCCCGAAGCAGTCAAGGCCCTCGCTTGCGTTAGGCCCTCCGTCGGGGTCGAGGACAAGGCACCAGTTGTTGAACGACGAGCATCCGTTGTTGAAGGCGTCGAGCACGATGCGGCTCCACCAGATCATGGTCTGCTTCTTCGAGTCGCCCTGAGGCCCCATCTCCGTCTGCTCGAAGCGGAGGTTGGGGTGGACCTTGCGGACATGGCGGAGCATCGTGGCGTCGCTGCAGTACGGATGCCACGCGACGGCGTCGATTGCGTCCAGGACGGTCTTGTCCTTGAGCTGGTCGAGAACGCGCTTGTAGCCGATGTAGTTGTGGTCCCAAAGCCATATCTTGACGTCGAGCCCGGCGGCCTTCAGGCGCGGCGGCAGGAGGTAGCCCGCCACCTTCGACTCCTGCTCCGGGTGCCACTGGCACGTTGCGCTCCCGGGCCTCCCGCACTCCGGCTCGTTCTGGATCGTCAGCGCCCGTATGCGTATGCCCTCGGCAAGATACGCCTTCAGGTACGCGACGTAGTAGTCGCAGAAGGCCTCAAGGTACTTAGAGAGCATCCATCCGCCGAACGGCCCGCCGTTCGTCTTCATCCATCCCGGCGGCGACCACGGCGAGGAAAAGAGGTAGATGTCGGGCTTGATGGCAAGGGCCTCCTTCACGACGGGGATTATCTCCTTCCTGTCGTGGTCTATCGAGAAGTGCTTCATCTCGAAGTCGTCCGGCACGTCGTCGTAGCAGTAGATGGTCGAGGAATAGTCGCTCGAGCCTACGTGGAGGCGCGCCATGGATAGGTTAAGCCCTTTCTTCGTGAAAAGGTCTTCGAGGATTGCGTGGCGGCATTCCGCGGGAACTGACATAAGAAGCCTGCAGCTCGCCTCGGCAAAGCTCCCGCCAAGCCCGGTGTAGGGATGGGAGGGCGTAGCCTCGTCGAGGTCGACGCACGGCGTGTTCCACGCCTCCTCCTGGCAGTTCGGAATCTCGCGCTCGACGGCGGCAATCGCGCCGCCTGAACGCGTCTGGTACATCTTCACCTGCACGGCAGGCAGGGCAAAGGCGGCAAGCGCCGCGAATGCTGCAAGCATTGATTTCATCTTCTTCCTTCCTTTCCTTAAAATCCGAACGCGCCCATTATCTCGCCAGCGAGAGGTTCCAGCCTGTCGGGCGACTTGGAACACGTAATTGTCGCAAGCGGCGAGCCGACGCAAGCCCTTTCGCCTCGCGAAAGCGCGAGCGTGACGCCGGCCAGGGGGTCGATTGCGTCGCCTGCCTTCTCGCGCCCCGCGCCGAGCGCGAGCGCCACCTTCGCCACGACCGAGGCGTCGATCGAGCGCACGACGCCAGATTTAGCCGACTGCACGGTAAACTTGTGGACGGGGCGCAAAAGAAGGCGCTCGAACGCGTCGAGATCGCCGCCCTGCGCCGCCACCATCGCCTCGAACTTCGCAAGCGCCGCGCCCGAGCGGAGCCTTTCCTCGCACATTGCGCGCGCCTCCTCGGGGGAGATCGAAAGCGCGAGCGAGACCATCCGCCTCGCGAGGTCGAGCGAAAGCGAGATCACGTCTTCCGGGATGCGCCTCCCCTTCGCAAAGCGCGGAGAGCCGAGGGCTGCAAGCGCCTCGGCGACTTCGTTCGCGTTGCCGACCGCAAATCCAAGGGGAGCGTCCATGTCGGAAACGACGGCGTCTGCCTTGCGCCCGAGCCGCCGCGCCCCCGCGACGAGGCTCGCCGCAAGGGCTTCCGCCTCCTCCTGCGTCTTCATGAAGGCGCCGAGCCCGCGCTTCACGTCGAAGACGAGCGTGCCCGCGCCCTCCGCGATCTTCTTTGAAAGTATGGATGCCGTTATGAGGGGAATGGAAGCAACGGTGCCGGTGACGTCCCTAAGCGCGTAGAGCTTTCTGTCGGCGGGTGCAATCTCCGCCGTCTGCACCGTCATCGCCATGCCGACGCGCTCCACGACGTCGCGCATCTCGTCAAGCGAAAGCGCCGCGTTGAAGCCCGGGATCGTCTCGAGCTTGTCCGCAGTGCCGCCCGTAAGGCCGAGAGCGCGGCCCGTGAGCGAGGGCACCTTCACTCCGCATGCGCAGGCGATGCTCTGGCAGAGAAACGATATCTTGTCGCCGACGCCGCCGGTGGAATGCTTGTCCGCGCTCGGCCCTTCCCACTCGATCCTCTCGCCGGAATCGGTCATTGCGTCGGTAAGGTCCGCCGTCTCCCTCTCATCCATCCCCCGGCAGCAGATCGCCATTGCAAGCGCGCTCATCTGGTAATCGGGTATGTCGCCGGCGGAAAACCTCTCCACTATCTCGCGGATCTCCCCCGTCTCGAGCGCGCCCCCCTCGCGCTTCCTGTCGATTGCGATCTTTACCGAAATCACTGCCCAAGCCCCCTTTCCGCCTCCCTCACGGCGGCGATTGCGGCATCCGGCGTCTCCGCCGCGTCGAGCATCTCCAGAAGCGCCGTCCTCTTCGCGAGCCTTGCGAGCCTCGCGAGCACCCTGAGGTGCATGGCGTGGTCGACGCTGCATACAAGGAAGAAGTGTCGCGTGACCTCTCCTTCCGGGCCGCCGAAGAATACGCCCCTTGGCGACCTTGCATAGGCGACAAACGCCGTCTCGAACATGTACGGGTCGAGGACGTGCGCATGGGGGAAGGCGCAGCCGCCGCCCACGGCGGTGGGCGCGCGCTCCTCGCGCGAGACAAGTTCCTTGAAGAGAGACTCCCTGTCGTAGCAAAGCCCGCTAGCCTCGGCGAGGTCCGCAAGGTCGCGAAGGACGCCACCCTTCGCCCTAGCCGCGAGGCCGAGCTCGACCGCGTTCTCGCGGAAGAAGTCCGCCACTCTCCACTCGCCGCTGTGCGAGCGACGCGCAGATTCGTCCATGTGCCTGTTCTGCTCGTCAAGTTCGCGTGCGCTCGACGACAGGAGGTTGCGTTGCGCCCATTCCGCGAGCGTGCGCACGTCGAAGCGCCACTGCCCGTTCCGCTCGACGCCCTCCACCTCGCCGCGCTGGGCGAAGTGCTTCAAGTCGTTTGCCGGCACGTGCACGTACTCGGCGGCCTCTTCGAGCGTCATTGCGGCGAAACCGGGATTAGACCAGCTTGTACGTGCCGGCCACGTCCTGCCATGTGCGGGACGTGAAGAACGCGGCAATGGCCGTGTCGTATTCGGCCGTGTGCGCAAACGCCTTCTTCATGAGCTTGAAGCGCGTGTCGAGGCCGATCGTGCCACCCTTCGAGCGCAGCTCCTCGGCGATGGAGGGATAGTCCAGGGGGTCCGTGACCGAGGCGACTCGCAGGTAGTTCTTCGCCGAAGCCCTGACCATGCAGGGGCCGCCGATGTCGATGTTGGTGCGCGCCATCTCCGGCGTCACGCCCTCCTTGGCGACGGTCTGGCGGAACGGATAGAGGTTCACGACGACCATGTCGATCGGGCTTGCCGAAAGGCGCTTCAGGTCTGCCTGGTGCGCGTCGTTGTACTTTTCGGAAAGAAGCCCGAGGTAGATCTTGAAGTCGAGCGTCTTAACGAGGCCGCCCTGCATTTCCGGCTGGCCGGTGTAGTCGGAAACCGCGACAAGCGTGCCTTCCGCGCGGTCGCCGAGGATCTCCCTTATCTTCGTGTACGTCCCGCCCGTCGAGAAAATGCGCACGCCGGGGCAGGCCTCGACGAGCGACGGGATGAAGGCCTCGAGCCCGGTTTTGTCAGACACGCTCACCAGCACGTTCTTCACCTGCACGCGGTCGTCTGTCTTTTCAACTATGTTAAGCGACATGGTATGCTCCTTGAGTTTGCCGTTTCGACATGCATATTATACCGAAAAGCGGCGGTCGAAGTCAACTTACCGCACAAGCCCGGCCCATCTGCTTGCTGCGGCGGAAAGCGCCTCGAGCGCGATAGACATGTTGCGCATGTACTGCCCGGGCATCGACCCGAGGCCGCGAACGTCGCTGACCGCCTTGAGCGAGCGGAACTTCACGGAGTTCTTCTCGCAGACGTGCGCAATCGCCGCGCCCTCCATGTCCTTTAGCGTGCACTTCAGGGCGTCAAGGAGCCGGAAGTCGGCGTCGCTGTCGGTGAACCTGTCGCCGCTTGCGAGAATGCGCGAGGGATACACGCCAGTGGGGAACGCCGCGAGATAGGGCGTGTCCTTCTCGTTCAGCACCCCGGGCGACGTGCCGTTTATCTGCGCAAGGTCGAAGTCGTATTCGACGGCCGACTCGACTTCATAGACATCGCCCACCTTCATCTGCGGGTCGAGGCCGCCGCAAAGCCCGCAGTTAAGAACCTCGTCTGCGCCCATGTCTATCGCCTGCTGGGCGGCAGCCGCCGCGTTCACCTTGCCAATGCCGCAGACAATCGTCTTGAACCCGTCTCCAAAGGCCGCCTTTACCGCCTCGGCCTCCTTCTCCATCGCTATAACTACAACCTTCATCCGCTCTCCCTTCTCGCCATCAAATCCCAGCTGCCCGATACAGGCGCATTATCGCATCATACGGGTCTTCGGCGGCGCACACCGCCCTCACCACGGCGTAGTTCTTCGCGCCCGCTGCAATTACGTCCGAAACGTTGCCGAGATCAATTCCCCCTATCGCAACCGCCGGGAACGGCACCGCCGCAATCATCCGCCCCGCCGTCTCAAGCCCGAGCGTCGGGTCGGGGATCTTCTTTGTCGGCGTCTTGAAGACTGGCCCCACGCCAATGTAGTCGGGCGCGAGGGGAACCGCCGCCTCGGCCTGCTGGAGGTTGTGAGTCGAAAGGCCAACTATCCCGAGCGAAGGATACCTCCGCCTCACCTCGCCAACCGCCATGTCCGTCTGCCCGACGTGCACGCCGTCGGCCTCCGCTTCCGCGGCGGCGGAAGGGTCGTCGTTCACGATGAGCCGCGTCTCCGAGCCGCGCACTATCGCCATAAGGCCCTTCGACGTCGAGACGACGGCGTCGCGCGGCGCGTCCTTCATCCTGAGCTGCACCATCTTCACCCCGGCGCGGACGGCCGCCTCGCAGCAGCGCTCGTAGCCCGCCACGGGGTTTGTCATTACGAGATACAGCCCGAAACCGTCTTTCACTTCTTCGCCGCGCTCCCGACGTTGTCCTTGAAGATGAAGTCGGGGCCGTGCTCGCCGAGGTCGTGGAGCAGCTGGTCTGTATAGCCCATGACAAAGGCGTTGTCCTTCACGACGCTGCACGAGAGCTTCTTCGTGACGATGGCGTATTTCGGCGTAAGCTCCCCGCCTGGCGCGTCGTCGCGCCCGGCAATGCCGACATTGGCCGTGGCGGTGATGCCGCGGCACTTCACGAGCTGGATGTGGCACGACTCCGCGTCGCCCCCCGGCACCGTGGAGGGGTCGCGCCCGTTGCGGTTGAAGGTGTTGCCCGTGAACGTCGAGGAGTTGAGCCTCGTCGCGTATATGCCGGCGCCGTGGTTGCGGTCGAACGACGTCCCCGTGACGTTCCAGGTCGACCACTCGCAGAGCGAAAGCCCGTGGCCCTTGTTCCACTCGACGCGGTTCCCGGTGAACATTATCGCCGCGCCCACTTCCTCGCATCCAAAGCCGTGGATGCCGTTGTAGGAGAACTGGTTGTCGAGTACGAACCCGTCCCAGCCGTGCAGCATCACGCCGCAGCCGCCGTTCTGGTAGAACTGGCTGTGGCGGATGAAGAAGTGCCACGCCCTCTTCAGGTACGCGCCGTGGCCGGAGAAGTTCTGCACCTTCGTGTTCTCGATGTAGAAGGAATTCTCCTTCGGCGAGAACTTCCTGTTGTTGAGGAAGATGCCGTGCACCTTGTTTGCCGCGCTGGGAATGCCCTCGAGAAGAAGCCCGTTCATGTGCACTCCGTACGCGCCCGTAATGTCGAGCATGCACGAGGCGTCGGGGTCGTCGAGCTTAAGGACCGCGCCCTTGAGGGCCTTGCGGAAATGCCACGTCGAATCGGCCTTGAGCGTCACGTGCTCGGGGACCTTCAGGGCGTGGCAGAGGTAGATGCCCGAGGGGAACCACACCGTGCCGGAGACCTTGCCCGCCGCGTCGAGCGCCGCCTGCACCGCCTTCGAGTCGGACGTCTTGCCGTCGCCCTTCGCGCCGAAGTCGCGCACGTTGAAGACGCTGTCGCCGCGCGGCGGCTCGGCATCCCTTCCTGGAGCGCTCCCCGCGAATGCCGCCATGCCGAACCCTGCCGCGCCGAACCCGGCGGCCGCAGCGAGAAAATCCCTTTTGCTCATCGAAGACATAATGGCAACCTCCTTCACATTACCGTCAGTTAAACCGCAATCCCGTTCGGGCGTATCTTATCAAATCCCCCCGCACAAGTCAATGATCGGGCAACTGCCACGGCTCATCGGGAAATGCGCACGTCGTCGATGTCGGTAGCCCCGACGAGCGCCATGACGAGCCTGTCGACCCCGAGCGCCGCGCCAGCCGCCGACCCGACAGAGGGGAGAAGCGCAAGGAACTCCTCGTCAATGGGATAGTCGGCCTCGCCAAGCGCGCGCCGCCTTTCGCGCGAAAGCTCGAACCGCCGTCTCTGCTCGGCGGCGTCGCAAAGCTCGGTGAAGGCGTTTGCAAGCTCCATGCCGTTCAAGTAGAACTCCCATCGCTCGGCCGTGCCGTCCGCCACCTTCGCGAGCGAGGCCGCCTGCGGCGGATAGCCGGAAAGGAAGACGCCCCCGCCCATCTCCGCGATTGCAGGCTCTATCTTCGTCGCCATGTCGTAGTCGAAGCGGTCCTGGTGCCATTCCCCTTCCCACGGGTCCCAGCCGGCGAACTTCCTGTAGGCCTCGCGCACCTTGATGGTGCGGGGGGACATCCGTTCGCCCGAAATCTCGCCCATGAGCGCGCAGAGGTCCGCCGCGATGTCGGCGCTCCCCGCGCCGCGCCTATACCATTCGAGCATCGTGAACTCCGGGCTGTGGCGCGACCCCCTCTCGCCTTCGCGGAAGCACGGGCCAATCTGGAATATGCGGTCCATGCCGATTGCAAGGAGCTTCTTCATCTGCAGCTCGGGCGACGCCCGCAGGAAGCCGCCGAGGGCGCACTCCGGGCAGTCGATGTGCTCCTCCGGCGCGGGCGCGGCGATCCTCACGGGCGTCTCGACTTCGACGAACCTGCGTTCGTGGAAGAAGTCGCGTATCCCGCGCAGGATTGCGGCGCGCCTCTCAAGAATATCTTTCAAGGTAGCCGCCCAGCATCCGCGAGAGCCGCCCTTCGAGCCACGGGACGACCTTCCAGTAGTCGCGAAGCTCAAGGTATTCCCCCACCGGGCCTGCCTGCCCGGGCTTCACGCCGTATTCGCACTTGATGAGGATGTTGCGCGCCGTCGCCTCCTCCGAGACGAACTCGACGACGTGCGTCTTGTAGCCGAGTATGCGCATGATCATCGCCCGGAAGGCGTCGGTGAGGATGTCGCAGAACCGCTCCCTCAGTATTGACTGGCGCATCAGCCCCGCAAACGCACCCGTCGCGGAGATGGACTTCTGGAGCTCGTGCTGGCAGCACGGCGCGGAGAGGACGTACTTCGCCTTCCATTCCACCCCCTTGGCGAGCGCCTCGTCCGTCGCGGTGTCGCAGGCATGGAGCGAGACCACCATGTCGGCGCGTTTGGCGTCGAAAGACCCAAGGTCGCGCTCGACGAAGACTACCCTGTCCGCGACGTCGAGCCTCTTCGCCGTCCGCCGCGCGCTCTCCACGACGTCCGCCCTGCGGTCCACGCCGGTCACGGAAACGTCCTTGAAGCCGAGCGAGCGCACCAGGTAGAAGTAGAGCGCAAACGTCAGATATGCCTTGCCGCAGCCGCAGTCCACGACGGCGAAGGGCCTATCGGCGTCCTCGCCCCCCACCGTCTCGCCGACGACCTTCAGGAACTCGTTCACCTGGTCGTACTTGCCGCGCATCGAGGCGCGCACGCGCCCGTCCGCGTCGGCTATGCCAGTCGCCGCGAGAAGCGCGGCTGAATCGAAGCTCGAAAGCGGCGTCTTCTTCACGCGGTCGTGGGGGAGGACCTCGACCTTGCGGGAAAGCTCCGCCGAGCGCGTCGCCGTGACCCTGCCCTTGCGCGTCACCCGAACATGGAGGTCGCCGTTGGCGCACATGACGTGGAGGTCGCGCGCGCCCTTCTGGGCGATCACCTTCTCAAGCCCGTCGGCTATTCCGGCGCGGTCGAAGTTCTTCACCTGCACACCGGTCTCGTCAGACATTTCCGCCTGGTACTTAAGCTCCTCGCCGATCAGAACGGGGCGTATCGACACCTTGAACGGCTTCCCGCCGCGCCTGACGGACTGCACAAGCTTCATGAACCCGTCGCCGAAGACGCGGGCGCGGATCTCGTCGCTGAGCTTGGCGTCTAGCTCGAACCTATCCATGACGGCGCATCTGCCTCGTCACGGGCGGGTCGATCACCTCCGGCACGAGGACGTCGCCCTTCGCGGCCGTCTGGCGGCGGATGATCCACATCTGCACAATCGAGAAGACGTTCGAGAGGAACCAGTAGAGCGAAAGCGCCGACGGGAACGAATAGAACATGACGAGCATCATGAGCGGCATGAAGACCATCATCATCCGCTGCTGGCTCCTGTCGCCCGTGGACGGCGTGAACGCGCTCTGGAGGGCGGTCGTCGCGGCCATCAGTATCGGCAGCAGGTTGAGCCCGCCGAACGGGAACCACGAGGCGAAGAGAGCCTCAGGCTCCGAGAGGTCGGATATCCAGAGGAACGACGCATACCTCAGCTCGACCGCGCTCCTAAGGACGTTGAAAAGCGCGATGAAGACGGGTATCTGCACGAGCATCGGCAGGCACGAGCTCATCGGGTTTACCTTGTTCTCGCGGTATAGCGCCCACGTCTCCTGCTGGAGGCGCTGCGGGTTGTCCTTGAACTTGGCCTGTATCTCCTTCATCTTCGGCTGGAGTTCCTGCATCTTCTTCATGCCGACGGTGGACTTGTGCGTGAGCGGCCAGAAGATGAGGCGGACGAGTATCGTAAGGAGGATTATCGCAATGCCGTAGTTGGGGACCAGGCTGTTGAAGAAGTTGAGCACCCAGACGAGCGGATAGCATATCCAGCGCCACATCCCGAACTCCATCACGTCCTTCATGCCGAGATTCCAGAGAAGCGACTGCTTCTTGGGGCCAATGTAGAAGACGCTCTTCGTCACGCCGGCGCCGGTCTTCACGTCCGCGACGGCGGACACGCTCCTCGGCCTGTACGCCTGCGAATTCATGTCGCGGGCAACGGTTGCGGCGAAGCCCGAGCTCTCGGCCGTCGTCGAGACGAGGGCTGTCACGAAAAAGCGGTTCTTGAGCGCAACCCACTTCTGCGCACCCGCGACGGGGACAGTCGTGCTTTCAGGCATTCCCGCAACGCCCTTCGAGCCGCTGCATCCGCCGGAAAGCCCGCCGACGAGGAAGTCCTTGAGAGGGGAATTGCCCTCGCAATGGTGCACGACGCCTTCCTTGCCCTTCCCCGCGTCCATCGCCCAGCTGTCGACTGAAAGAAGGTCGTTCTTGGAATCCCCCATGCGCATGAGGCCGATGGAAAGCGTCTTCGGCATCTGGTCCTTGGCTGTGTAGTCACGGAGGCACTGGTCCTCGTAGGTGACGAGATAGCCGTCGCCAAGAGTCACCTTGCGCGTCCAGCCGCCGACAGAGAACGTCGCCGAGGTCTTCGAGGCCTCGACGACCTTGATCTCATAGCCGTCGGAACCGTCGATGTCGCCGAGGCGGCCAAGCGGCGAGGCCGAGAAGTCGAACTCGACCGCAGGATTCTCCTCGGAGATCTCCCCGCAGTCCTTCGCGTACTTCTTCAAGGTCGCCTTCTTGACGACCGCGCCCCAGGTGGAAAGCTCGAGTTTCAGTTCGTCGTTTTCGAGAACGACCGTTTCCTCGGGCACGGACGGCTTCTTCGCCTGCTCCACGACGGCCTGCGCCTTGTCCTCGGCTGCGGCAGGGACGGCCTGCGAAGGCTGAACCTCCTGCACGGCAGGCGGCTGCGCGACGGGCTGGGGCTGCTGGGGCCTGTTCTTCGACTGCCCGAATATGTACCACGCGAGAACCGCGCCGAGCAATATGCAGATTATCTTTTCAGTCCTGTTCATGGCAATGCTTGAAAACCTTTCTCATGTCATCCATGACATCCGCGCATTTCTTGCCGGAGATGGACTGCCTTACGATGAATATCCACTGCGCGTCGCACGGCGCCTCGCCGGCCTTGACCAGAAGCCTGTAGGCCTCGCGCACAAGGCGCTTGGCGCGGTTGCGGTCAACGGCGTCGTGGAACGTCTTCTTCGAGACCACGACGCCCGCCTGCCGCTCGACCCCGGGCGAGGAATAGCGCCACGCGACCACGAGGCGCCCTTTGCAAGAACGCCCCAGGTCGAAAACACGCCTGTACTGCGCTCCTGGAAGTCGCGTGGACATCTAATGCGTCAGACCTGCGTAAGGCGCTTGCGGCCCTTCGCCCTGCGCGCCGCGAGCACCTTGCGCCCGCCCTTCGTGGCCTTGCGCGCACGATAGCCGATTTTCCTTTTCCGCTTGATCTTCGACGGCTGCCATGTCATCTTCATGATTTCTGCTCCTTTCAGTCAAAATTGAGTTGCGTATTATATCAAAAATGCCGCATTTTGCGCAAACCGCCTTTATTCGCACCTGCCTTCATGGCGCCATGCAGAACTCCCTGAGGGCGGCGGCAAGCGCGAGTCTCGCACCCATAAGCGAGTGTCCGGCGCGGTAGGTCTTGCGATGCTTTTGGACGCCTGCGCCAAGATTCTCCCAGAACGCGTCGAGCGGTTCCGTCGGCACGGTTCTGTCATACTCGGCCGTGACGAGGAAGACCTTCTTCCCTTCGAGCGCCTTTGCCGCCCTTTCAAACCGCATTTCCGCCGCGTGGGCGATGATGTCGTCGACTATCGAATCGTCGGAGGCGCGGTGCAGGACTAGCATTCCCTCGCCAATCAGAAAGCGCTTAAGTTCCTCGCGGCTCATGTTCTGCGCCATGTAACCGATTTCGCACGGAGCGACAAGCGCGACACCGCGAACGCCAGGGAGCCGCGCCGCCGCGTTCACCACGCTGTTGCCGCCCATCGAATGGCCGACGAGATAGACCGCGTTTGTGTCGAGTCCATACTTTGCCGCCGTTTCCGCACCCATCGCCCACTGCGCAAGGTTCTCCGCATCCATGATGCAGCCGGTGACGGTATATTCGCCCTCGCTGCCCCACGCGCCACGATGATGCGGAATTACAACCGCTATCCCAGCGCGGCAAAGGTCGTGTGCGACATCGTCCCAGCGCGTAAAGCCGGCGAATCCATGGCAGAAGATGACGCAGGGTCTTGGCCCCGCAAACTTCGCAGACGGAACAAGCACTTGCCCATAGATCGTGCTACCCTCGCTTTTGAACACAAGCGCATCGAGCTTAGGCAATTCCGCCTCGCTCGAAAATTTTCCTTCCGTGCAGCAGCCAACCATCGCCAACGCAGCAATCGCTACAATCAACATCCGCGTATTCAATTAGCCACCTCCTTAATCCTGTGAATCTTGTCTAAAACTTTTAGCCGCATTTTCGCCACGTAAGGTTGCCGTTCTATGGAATGCGATAGTGACCAGTTAGGGGATAGGCGAAAAGGACATCCTCTTCCTGTGTGCCTGAGCCAATGTTATGGATAGCAAGCGGGACGCCCGCCGCCGACTTCC
>JAEEHL010000222.1 GCA_016280825.1 Verrucomicrobiota bacterium | reverse complement strand
GTAGTGGATGGCTAGCTTCACGCCGCGCCCGGGCCTCGCGTCGCGCACCACGCGCTCGCCGCGGCACTTCACCTCGGCCTCGAGGCAGCACTGCGCCCAGTCGGAGAGGTCGATCTCGGCCGTCGCGTACGCGCACACGTTTGAGACGCCCGGCGGCACGTCCACGACCACCTTGTCCCCTTCTACCTTCACATACTTTGCGCAGTGTCTGGACACCCGCCATTTCGGGACGAACTCGTCCGCCCCCGCCATGGCGCACATGGCGGCTGCGGCGCACACCATCTTCACAATCATGCTGCGATCCATCTCATCTTCTCCTTACTAAGTTTTCTCCAGCCCCGGCCGTCACCGGATGCCGAGTATCTTATGCATCTGCATCGAAAGCGACCACGGCGGGAAGGGCGCGGGATCCTCGTGGTTGAGGGCGTGTAGCACCTTGAGCGCGCGGCGGTAGTGGGCTCGGCCGCCCGAGAAGAGCGGCGAGATGTAGTAGTCCGTCGCCGAAATCGCCTCGCGCATGCGGCGGCAGAACGGCGCGATCTTGTCGGTTATGGCCACGATGCGGACCTCGTCCGCGCGCTTGAGCATGATGTTGCCCTGATAGCGGGTCTCGAAGTCCGGCTTCGGCGACACGGCTATGTAGTCCAACCTCTCCGGGTAGAGCGGCGCCTTCACGCCGTTCGTCTCGAGCGCCACCCACAGCCCCAGGTTCTTCAGCATCGTCACGAGCTGGTCGAAGCCGGGCTGTATCGTAGGCTCGCCGCCCGTTATGATCACAGACTTCTTGCCGGTCCTGCGCACAAGCGCGAGCAGTTCGTCGTCGGAGACTGTCATCCGCTCGTCGCGGTGCGTGTCGCACCACGCGCAGGAGAGGTTGCACGAGCAGAAACGGATGAACACCGCCGGCCGGCCCATGTTCCGTCCTTCGCCCTGAAGCGACTCGAACACTGAATGCAGATGGTATATCATGGCGTCTTCTTGAATTCCTCGACCAGCTCGAAGAACGTCTCCGGGTAGTCGGTGGTGAAATGGTCGAACCCGAGCGCCCACAGGCGGCGGTGCACATCCTTGTTCCTGCCCTCGGTCCAGGTCACAGTCTGTGCCGACACCCCATGCTTGTGCAGAAGCTCTATCGCACGCCTGAGGAACGGCGTGGACGGGCAGAACGGATCCTCGCGCTTCAGGTCGGTGCGCACGTGTATCTGCACCTGGTCTATGCCGTCGAACCCGACGGCGGCCATCTCATCGAGGCGCTTCTGCACGAACGCCTCTGTCTTTGCGATGCTCTCCGGGGAGTTGTCTCTGGGGAAGTTTCCGAGCCACACCATGGAGCGTCCCTTGGGGGCTATCTTGCGCCAACGCGGGATGAGACGCCAGTTGGAGGAGCAGTAGTAAGTCTGCTCGATCACTCCGAACTTCTCCGCGAGCTGGGCGATAAGCTCGGGCGGCGCGCCCTTTTCGTCCACGTAGAGGAGGCGCTCGGGGCGTCCCTTCATGCAGGCGAAAACGGCCTCCATCGTTGCGAGGCGCGTGGAGGAATACTGCTCGCCAAGATACGATCCGGTGTCAACGTCGCGCACCTGGTCCCAAGTGAGGTCCTTGATCTGCGTGTTCGCGAGCTCAGCCGATATGCCGCGGCCGATGCGCTTGAGCGTGCCGTCATGCATGGCGATCGCCACGCCGTCTTTTGTGAGGCGCGCGTCTGCCTCGGGGGCGAGGCCATGGCCCCAGCACCAGAGGAAGGTCTCGAGCGAGTTGTCCGGGCGCGACTTGGCCCCCCCGCCGCGATGCACCTGCGAGCGGTAGAGGCCCTTCTCGCGGGGGAGCCACTCGGGCTTCGCCCATTCGCCTGCCGAAAGCGCCGTAGCCGCGGCGCAGAGGATTGCCGACACTGTCTTTTTCATTCTGCGTTCTGCCTTTCGTTTCGTCTATTATACCATAAATTCCCCGCGGCCGCGGCGGAGACTATCAGCGCGAATCCCAAGACGCTCCAGACGTCGGGCACCTGCCCGAACGCCAGAAAGCCTAGAATCGCGCCGAAAATGATGTTGGTGTAGTCCCACACCGCTATGCGCCGCGCCTCGGCGAATCGATACGCCGCAGTCACCGCGAACTGCCCGAGCGCCGCCGCCGCCCCCGCGCCCATGAGTATCATCACCTGCGCCGCCGTCATGGGATGGAACTCAACGAGCATGAAAGGCACCGACGCCAGCGTTGAGAACGCCGAGAAGAAGAGCACGATGAACGCGCCGTCGACCTTCATTATCCCAAGCTCGCGCAGGCACGTGTATGCCGCCCCTGCGCCAACTCCCCCCGCTACTCCGCACAGCGCCGGCGCCAACGCCGCCGTCCCAAAGCCCGGCTTCACCACGAACGTGGCCCCGGCGAACGCCATCGCAAGGCAGAGCGCCTGCCGGAAAGAGATCCTCTCGCGGATGAACAGCCAGCTGAACAGCACCGTGAAGAACGGCGCAAGCTTGTTGAGCATCAGCGCGTCCGCGACGGGCATGTTGCTCAGCGCATAGAAGTTCCCGAACACCCCCACAGTCCCGAACACGGCGCGCGCCATGAGAAGCGCCCACACCTTCGTCCCTTTTTGCAGCCGCGTTTCCGCCGCCGTTCGGCGCTTCCGCCCGCGCGCGAAGAGGACCGCCGCCAGCGCCAGCGCCACGAGATTGCGGAAGAAGCTCTTCTGTATCGCCGAGATGTGCCCGCCGTGGAAATCGGCCAGATGCACAAACATCCCCATGAGCGCGAAGCCGAACGCGCTCGTCACAAGGAAGAGCACGCCTTTCCTCAGCGAAGATGCGGGAGTGCCTTCGGCCATCAGGCCCTTTCAGCCGACGATGGCGTCTATGATCGGCAGCAGGTCCGGACAGTCGATGGCCTCCACCGCCCCTGCGTCCACGGCCTTGGCCCATTCTGGGTCGGCGGGCAGGCGGCAGACCGTCTTAACGCCGTATTTCCGCGCGGTCTCCTCAATGCTGCTCTCGCCGAACACGTTCAGCCTCTCGCCGCACCCGGGGCATGTGAAGTAACTCATGTTCTCCACGAACCCAAGCACGGGGCGCTTCAGCATCCCGGCCATCTTCACGGACTTCTCCACGATCATCCCCACTAGCGCCTGCGGCGTGGAGACCACCACCACGCCGTCGACCGGCAGCGACTGGAACACCGTGAGCGGCACGTCGCCGGTGCCGGGCGGCATGTCGACGATCATGACGTCAACGTCGCCCCAGTTGACGTCGGTCCAGAACTGCTGCACCGCGCCCGCGATCACTGGCCCGCGCCACACCACGGGATCGGACGGATCGTTCATGAGAAGGTTCAGCGACATCACCTCCACCCCCAGATTCGACCGCGATGGGATTATCCCCTTCTCGTCCTGGAGCGCCCCGCCTGAGATGCCGAACGCGCGGGGGATCGAAGGTCCGGTGATGTCGGCGTCGAGGATCGCCGCCTTCAACCCCCTCTTCGCGCAGCCCACGGCGATGAGGCACGCCACAAGGCTCTTGCCCACGCCGCCCTTTCCGCTCGCCACCGCCACGACCTTGCCCACGCGCGAATGCTCGTTGAGCTTCGCGTGGAAGTCGAATTCCTCCTTGCGCTCGCCGCAGCTGGCGCCGCACGTCTTGCAGTCATGTGTGCATTCTGCCATCGTCAGCCCAGGCCTCCTCACTCGTCCTTTTCCTTGTCGGAGGCCTCGCCGACGCCCTCGACGTCGGGGAACATCTTCTCGGCGTACTTCTTGCAGGGCTCGAACTCCGAGGCGGCCTTCTTCACGATCGCCGCGACGCGCTTCGGGACGTTCGGGTCGTCGGCGTAGAGCGTCTGCATCGTCATGGCGGCGCCAAGCATCTGCTGCGACCACCTCAGCGGCGGCGTGTGGCACGTGGCGCGCCCCTTCTCGACGAGCTCGATGATCATGCGGTTGAGCTGACCCTTGTTCTTCATGTAGAACTGGTTCCACGTGAGCTTCTGCTTGCCCACGGGGCGGACAACTCCCTTGGCGTTCTTCTCGGTAGTCTCGAGCTGGAGCCCCTTGGAGTCCGCGGACACGACCTCCGTGGTGCGGTTGCCCTTCAGGAACTTCATGCCCTTTGCGTGGCCTATGAAGTGCTTCTGAAGCGCGGCCATGTATTCTATCTTGGCCGTCTGCATCTTCAGCTCCTCCTTACCCTCGTCGGTCACGAAGTCGTCGCCCAGGGCCTTCATCTGCTTGATCGCGAGATCCCAGCTGAGCTGGCGCAGAAGAGTGCCGGCGAAAGAGTCGAACTTCTCGCCAGCGGCCTTGATCTCCTCCTCGGCCTTGGCCTTGCGCTCCTCGGCGGCCTTGGCCTCCGCCGCGGCCTTGGCCTCGGCCTCGGCCTTGAGGCGGGCCTCCTTGGCGGCCTTGGCGCGGATGCGCGAGAGCTGGTCGGAGATGGTCCTGGTGAGGGACGTGGTGCGGTTCTTGATGACGCCCGCCTTACGCTGCGTCTGGTCCACGCACTTCATGCCCTTGATGTCGGTGAGCCCCTCGAGGAGCTTGCGGGAGAGAGCGCCGAGCGCCTCGGTGGTGGGGGCGTCCTCTGCAGTCAGCTCCTTGGCCTTG
>JAEEHL010000221.1 GCA_016280825.1 Verrucomicrobiota bacterium | reverse complement strand
GCCATGTCCCAATCCAGAGCAATGTCTTGCCGCCAGGATTCTCGCGCGTCCATTCCACGGCCTTTTCGTATGACTGGCCGGTGTAGTAGACCTGGTCGAAGACGCCCGCTTCGTGCGCCTTCGCGGCGATGCACTTAGTCCCCGCGCCCTTCTCGTCGACAAAGCACAGCCACTTCGGGTCGCGTTTCATCTCGGCGAAGACCTCGTCTATCGTAGGGATGCGGTGGTGCGAAAAATTCGGCGACAGGTAGGAGCCTACATCGATGTCCTTGATCTCGTCGTATGTCAGTTCCGACGAGACGTCCTTGTCGGCAAGAGCGTCGGGAATGCCGCGCGCCGTCCGCCGCAGCGTGGCGTCGTGGAGCATGATGCCGACGCCGTCTTTCGTCCGGCGGCAGTCGCATTCCAGCGCCGAGCCGTTCTCCCAGCACCAGCGGAAGGTCTCAAGCGTATTGTCGGGGCGCTCGAACTTCCCGCCGCCGCGGTGAACGTGCGACAGATGGAGGAGCGAAGTCCGGTCAGTTAGTGGGAATTGCATGGTTGTTCAGTCCTTTCTTCTACTAGTAGGAGTCTTCCTCTTCTTTGTTGCCTTTGGCGAAGAAGCCTTAGTCGACGAAGCCTTCGGTGACGGACGGGCCTCAAGTCCGTGGCGAAGTTCGCGGATTTCATCGCGCAGTTCGGCCGCGCGTTCAAATTCGAGCGCCTCCGCGGCCTGGAGCATCTCCGATTCCAGATCTGAGATGACGCGCTCGATGTCGTAAGTCTCCTGCGACTCGGCGACCGATTCGACAACCTGCTTGGCCTCCTCCTCGATCTGGAGGGATTCGTTGATGGCGCGCTCGATGCCCTTTGGCGTGATGTGGTGCGCCTTGTTATAGGCCATCTGCTTCTCGCGCCTGTCGTTGGTCTCGTCCATCATCCGCTTCATGGAGTCGGTGATGATGTCGGCGTAGAGGATGACGCGCCCGTCGAGGTGTCTGGCTGCGCGCCCCGCCGTCTGAATCAGGGATGTGTCGGAGCGGAGGAAGCCCTCCTTGTCGGCGTCGAGGACGGCGACAAGCTCGACTTCGGGCAGGTCGAGTCCTTCGCGGAGGAGGTTGATGCCCACAAGGCAATCGAATGCGCCGCGACGGAGACGGCCGAGAATGTCGACGCGCTCTATGGCGTCTATGTCCGAGTGCAGGTATTCGACGCGCAGTCCAGCGTCCGCCAGGTACTGCGTCAGATCCTCGGCCGTGCGCTTCGTAAGCGTGGTCACTAGCGTGCGGTTGCCGCGCGCGGCCGTTGCGCGGATTTCCTCCATGACGTCGTCGATCTGCCCCTTGGGCGGACGCACCTCGACTGGCGGGTCCAGCAACCCTGTCGGGCGGATGACCTGGCGGACGACCTGCGAACTGAGCCGCCTTTCGTACTCGCCCGGAGTGGCGCTCACGAAGATCGTCTGGCCTGTCTTCGCCTCGAACTCGTGGTATTCGAGCGGCCGGTTGTCCTTGGCGGAGGGAAGGCGGAAGCCGTAGTCGACGAGGCGTGTCTTTCGCGACTGGTCGCCGTTGTACATGGCGCGGAGCTGCGGGAGCGAGGCGTGCGACTCGTCGATGATGGTGATGAAGTCCTGCTGAAAATAGTCGATGAGGCAGGGCGGCGGCGTACCGGGGGCACGGCCGCCGAGGTGTCGCGAGTAGTTCTCGATTCCGCTGCAGTAGCCGAGTTCGCGGAGCATGTCGAGATCGAAGTGCGTGCGCTGATCCAGGCGCTGAAGCTCGAGGATCTTGTTTTGATCCTTGAACCAGGCGAGGCGCTCCGCAAGTTCGTCCTCGATGCTGCGGATCGCGGCCTTGATCTTGTCGTGCGGCATGACAAACTGCTTGGCCGGCGAGATGATCGCCCTCTCCAGTTCCTCCGTCGGCCGCGTGGTAAGCGGATCGAAGCGGCGGAGAGTGTCGACCTCGTCGCCGAAGAAGGAGACGCGGATGCCGTCCTCGCGGTAGGACGGGAAGATGTCGACGGTGTCTCCGCGCACGCGGAAGACGCCCGGGGCGGCGTCGATGTCGTTGCGCCTGTACTGAAGCTCCACGAGCTTGGCGAGAAGGGCCTCGCGCGCAAGCCGCCCGCCACGTTCGAGATGGATGATCATCCCCGAGTAGTCCTCGGGGTCGCCGAGGCCGTAGATGCAGGATACGGAGGCCACGACGATGACGTCGTCGCGGCAGAGGAGCGAATTGGTGGCCGCAAGGCGGTAGCGTTCGATCTTCTCGTTGACTTGCGCATCCTTCTCGATGAAGGTGTCCGTCTGCGGGATGTAGGCTTCGGGCTGATAGTAGTCGTAGTAGCTGACGAAATACTCGACGGCGTTGTTCGGGAAGAAAGCCTTCAACTCCGCGAAAAGCTGCGCGGCAAGCGTCTTGTTGTGCGAGATGACGAGCGCAGGCCGATGCGCGTCGCGGATGACGTTCGCGATGGTGAAGGTCTTGCCCGAGCCCGTCACGCCCTGGAGGGTCTGGTAGCGGTAGCCCTTCTCCAACCCGTCAACCAGCGCCTGGATCGCCTCGGGCTGGTCGCCGGTCGGCTCGTATTTGGAAACGAGGTCAAATTCTGCCATGGGACAAGCATAGCACATTCGCAACCACGGCGCATCCAGCGCCGAAGAAGGGGCGCGTGGCATGGGAGGAGCAGGCCCTGCAGAGCGGGCGGTCGTCAAGGGCGGATTGCGCGAATGGCATCGGGGAACATGATGCACCTTCCGGGAAAGGCGGTCCTCGGCTTCCCGGACGGATCACGGACGCATTGCGATCAATCCCGCGCGGGAATCCCTTCGCGGCAACCCTCTTGTCCCCGCGTCCTCGCCGCCATGCCAGTGTCCGCCATTCACGATCTGCTACCTGCCATCCGCCCGTGCTTCCAGCTCCACCCAGCGCGCCATGAGCCGCTCGAGTTCCGCGGGAATGGCATTGAGGCGCGCCTGCCAGACGGTGATGTCCGCGGCGGGCCTGCGGTAGGCCTCCGGGTCTGAAAGCCGCGCGTTGAGCTCGGCCTCCTCGGCCTCGATCTCCTCGATGCGCCCCGGCAACCCTTCCAGCTCGCGCTTTTCGTTGTAGCTTAGGCGGCGCGGCTTTTCGGTCGACGAGGCGGGGCCGTCCGCGACGGCTGGGCGCTTCGCTCCGGAATCCGCCTCGCGGACGGCGGCCGCGCGGGCGTCCCGCACGGCGCGCCAGTCGTCGTAGCCGCCTGGATACGGGTGGATCCGGCCATCGCCCTCGAAAACGAGCGTGCTCGTAGCGACATCGTTCAGAAAGGCGCGGTCATGGCTCACGAGAAGGATTGTGCCGCCGAAGAGCGAAAGCTGTTCCTCGAGAAGGTCGAGCGTTTCAATGTCGAGGTCGTTCGTCGGCTCGTCAAGGGCGAGGAAGTTGCCCGGATGGAGAAAGTGTCGCGCAAGAAGAAGGCGGTTGCGCTCGCCGCCAGAAAGGGCCTTGACGGGAGTCCGCGCACGTTCGGGCGTGAAGAGAAAGTCGCCAAGATAGGAATGGATGTGGCGGCTCACGCCGTTTACGACGACTGTCTCGCGCCCCTCGGCGACATTGTCCGCGACGGAAAGTTCGTCGTCAAGCTGCTCGCGGAGCTGGTCGAAGTAGGTGATGTCAAGGTTCGAACCGGGGATGACCTCTCCCGAGCTGGGCTGCAGGTGGCCCGTGAGAAGCTTCAGAAGAGTCGACTTGCCGCTGCCGTTTGGCCCAATGATGCCGATGCGTTCGCCGCGCAGAATGTCCAGCGAGAAGTCGCGGATCAAGGGCCGGCCGCCGGGATAGGAAAAGGCAAGGTTCTTCACGCGGAGGGCGCGATTTCCGGAGCGTTCGCCCGCTTGCAGCGAAAAGGATCCGATTCCCAGCTCCAAGCGGCGTTCGCCGAAGCGCTTGCGGAGCTCCATCAGTGCGCGGACGCGTCCCTCGTTTCGCGTCGTGCGCGCCTTCACCCCGCGACGGAGCCAGGCCTCTTCCTTCCTGAGGAGCTTGCCCATGCGCATGTAGACGGCCTCCTCGTCGTCGAGGACCTGCTGCTTGCGGCGGAGAAAGGTGTCGTAGTCGCAGTCCCAGCCGTTCAGCTTGCCGCGGTCGATGTCGATGATGCGAGTCGCCAGATGGCGGAGGAAGACGCGGTCGTGCGTCACGAAGAGAAAGGTTGGCACGCGGCTCAGGAGGAACTTCTCGAGCCACTCGACCGAATCGATGTCGAGATGGTTCGTCGGCTCATCGAGAATAAGGAGGTCGGGCTCGCACATGAGGGCGCGGGCGAGAAGGCAGCGGCGCTTGAGTCCGCCCGAGAGCGAGGCGAAGTCGGCGCCGGGATCGAGTCCGAGACGGGTGATGGCCGAATTGGCGGACGTCCTCTTCTCCCACGGCTCCGCTTCCGCCTGGCGAGGCATGCCGGCCTCGACAACCTCCCGGACGGTTCCCGAGATGTCGGTCGGCACCTCCTGCGGCAAGGCCGCGATTCGAACGCCGGCCTGCAGAACGACTTCGCCCGAATCAGGCTCCAGTACACCCTCGATGACGCGGAGAAGGGTTGACTTGCCGGAACCGTTGCGGCCGACGAGGCAGATGTGTTCGCCGCGTTCGATGTTGAGCGTGACGTTATCGAGAAGAGGATCGCCGCCAAAGCGAATGCTCACGTTCTGCAAACTTACAAGGGCCATGAATGTAGCATGCAATTATAGCAAAACTCGTGTCCCGTCCGAAAGATTCCGATCTCGTCGCACAGGATTGGTTTCGTCAGGCGAGGACGAGGCGCGACGCGCACTTCCCCGCGTTGAACGGCGATGACGAAACATGGCGGAAGCATGATGGGCAAACAGGTCGGGACTTTTCGGACGGAATGCGGGGACGAGCGGTCGCAAGGCCGCCGTAAACCGGGTGTGGCCGCCGTTTCACATTTTCACGCCCATCGCGTAAAAAGAGGCGGAATGGCACGGGCCATTCCCTACGACTGAAGATCGGCTTCGGCCTGCCGCCTCTGCAGTTCTTCAAGGCGGGTCGCCGCCTCCTCCCATTCGAGTGCGGTCACATGGAGCTGCATCTGCACGTTGCGGAGCTTGGAGCCGGTCGCCGCATAGTCGATGCCCGGAGCGCCGGACGAAAGCTCCGCGTTGAGCGCCTTCTCCTCGGCCTCCAGGGCCGCGATCTTCTTCTCAGCCGCTTCGACGCGCTTCCTCAGCGGAGCGATGAGCGGCTGGAAACGGGCACGGATGTCCGCCTTGGCCTTGCGGAGCTCCTTCGACGAGAGAACCGCCGTTTGATTGTTTGACGGTCTGGCGGCTTGGCAGTTGGTCGCCGTTCCCCGTTCCCCGTTCCCTGTCCCCTCGCGCGGCGCAGCCGCGCGGCGGGCGAGGAAGTCGCGGTATTCGTCGTAGGTGCCGGGATAGGTCGAGACACCCTCGGTCGTGATGGCGACGATGGAGGTGGCCACGGCGCGGACGAATTCAATGTCGTGGCTCACGAAGCAGACGGTGCCGTCGTAGTCCTTGAGTGCCTTCTCAAGCGTCTGCCGCCCTTCGAGATCGAGGTGCGTCGTCGGTTCGTCGAGCAGGAGGAAGTTCGGCGGGGCGAGGAAGAGCTTGAGGAACGCGAGGCGTATTTTCTCGCCGCCGCTGAGGACGCCGGCCGGCTTGTCGATGTCCTCGGTCGTGAAGCCGAAGCCGCCGAGCTGTGTGCGGAGGTCCTTTTCCGTCCAGTTCGGCGCGGTGCGCTTGGCGAGGCCGATGACGGTGATTTCCGGCGGGATCGTCTCGGCGAACTCTTGGGACTGGTAGCCAATCTGCACTTTGTAGCCTTCGACGCGGGTTCCGGCCGTCGGCTGGCGGACGCCCGCCAGCCCGCGCCGAAGCGTCGTCTT
>JAEEHL010000220.1 GCA_016280825.1 Verrucomicrobiota bacterium | reverse complement strand
CGTCCACGAGGGCGACGCCCATCCAGGCGAGAAGCGCGAAGAGTACGACGAGAATCGCCGTCGAAACGATGTCTTTCGACGTGCAAACCTGGCCCTTCTGCCGCGCGTCGCGCAGCTTCTTCTGGGTCGGCATCTCCGTCTTCTCTCCAGCGCTCTCAGCCATGCGGCATCACCCTCCCAGCAGCTTCTGGACCGGGACGAGTATCTGCGTCTCCCTGGTGTACATGAGCATGTCCATGATGAACGGCAGGTAGAGTATGAGCATCGCGACGCCGAGCGCGGACTTGACCGGCATGGAGAGGAAGAACACGTTTAGCTGCGGCGCAGTGCGGTTGACGAGGCCGAGGCCGATTGTCGCGAGGAACATCACGATGATGACGGGCGCGGAAATGACGACCGTCGTCCTCAGCATACCGTCAAGGGCGCCGAGCATCTGCACGGGCGCGTTCGGGGCGAACGCGATGAAGCCGCCGGCGTCAGCGGGGAACACAGGCCAGACCGCGTAGCTCTTGTAGAGCGCGCCAAGGACGAGGAGTATGGCGCCGCTTACGAAGAAGACGGTCGAGACGATCTGCGTGAAGAAGATTCCGGTCGTGGAGACCTGCGAGCCGTTGAGAGGCGAATAGACCTCGCCCATCGTCGCGCCGCGCTGGTTGTCGATGAAGTTGCCGACGTTCTCGGCTATCCAGAACGGAATCGCCGCGAAGAAGCCGATGAGAAAGCCGATGACCGCCTCCTTGAAGGCGAGAAGGCCGAACATCCAGACATTCGGCTCTCCTGGCGGCATCCCCGTCTTTATGAACGGAATCGCAAGGCACGAGAAACCAAGCACCGCCGCCCTTCTCGCGACGCCCGGGATCATCGACTCCGTGAGCGCCGGGCAGATGGCGAACGCGCCGCCGACCCTCGCCATCGCAAGCACCGCCGCAAGAATCCACCTATGGAACTCTACATAAGGCATATTCTACCTCAGGAGCGGGAAGTGCGTGAAGATGTCCTGGGTGTAGAGAAGAAGAGAGGATCCGAGCCACGAGGCGCAGGCAAGGAGCGTAAGCGAGATAGCGATGAGCTTCACCGCGAAGCCGAGCGTCTGCTCCTGTATCTGCGTAAGCGCCTGGAGAAGCGACACGAGTATGCCGATCACGGTCGCGACGATGATAGGAATGAGCGAAAGGCGCAGCACGAGTATAAGGCACGTCTTCGCGTAGTCGAGTATCTGCGCCTGGCTCATATGATGTACCCCTTTACAAGGCCCTGCACGAGAAGCGTCCAGCCGTTGACCATGACGAACAGGAGCAGCTTGAACGGCAGCGAGATCGTCACCGGCGAGACCATCATCATGCCCATCGCAAGGAGAATGTTGGACACTATGATGTCAATCGCAATGAACGGCAGGTAGACGAGAAAGCCTATCTGGAACGCCTTTGTAAGCTCCGAAACGCAGAAGGACGGCAGGAGTATCCAGAAGCTCTCAGGGTCCACGACCGCAAGTTCGCCGTCCTTGCCCCACAGCGTCTCGGCGGTCTTGACGAAGAACGCGCGTTCGCGAGGGGCGGTGTGGTCGGAAAGGAACTTGCGGAACGGCTCAGACGCCGCCTCGAGGTTCAGGGAAGAGAGATTGAAGGTCGCCGGCTCCTGCGCGTTCGCCGGCTGGGAGGCTGGCTTCGCCGCAGCCACCGTCTTCTGGCTCTCGACGATCGCGCCCCACGACTCGCTCGCAACAGGCGCCATTATGTAGAACGTGAGGATCATCGCAAGCGCGTTCACGACCATGTTCGGCGGAATGGACTGTATGCCAAGCGCATTTCGGATGAGCGACATCACGACGACTATCTTCAGGTAGCTCGTCGCGATCATCGCGACGAACGGGATGAGCGAAAGCCCTACGAGGACTACTATCAGTGCAAAAGGGTCTGTCTGAAACATGGCTGGTTAGTGGCTTGTTGAATCTACGATGAAGGCGTCCTGGTCGCCAAGACGGTCGAGGCGGCCTATGGCCAGTGTCTTGCCGCCGGCGACAAGCCTCAGCTCGCCTGACGGCCTGTCCTTGACTGCGCCGGGGTTCCCCGCCGCGTCGAAAAGCTCGCCGAGCGAAATAGTCTTCTGCGCCGCGTCTACGACATGAACGAGGTCCCCGTCGCTATAGTGCGAGACTCCGTTCTCGTCGACTGCAAAGCGCCCGTCCACTATGAGCCTTGCCGGGGAGCTCGCCAGCTCGGGCAGCAGGACGGCGTCGCCGACCGCAAGCCCCGCCGCATCCCCGCTCGGAAGCGTAAACGCGGCGTATTCCGCAACGGCGGGAAGTTCGGCCGAGCGAACCGCCTCGTGCGTGAGGTCGATGTTCCTCAGGCTGCCGATCGCGGATACCACCGTGGCAGAGCGGGTCAGGGTAAAGACGACATCCGCGACCTGCGCAAACAAGACCGGCTGCTCGGCTTCGCCCTGCTCCGCAAGCCCAACGAGCCTGAGCTGCCTGCGCACTGCATTCTCGACAAGCTGGAGGACCGGCCCTGCGTCCTTCTCGACGAGCGCGAGAAGGATGGGCTCGGGCACGTCTGCGCGGCTGTCCCATACGGCGTCCAGCTCCTTGAAGCGCGGGGAGCGGGCGAGGGAAAGGACATGCGGCTCGTCCTCAAGCATGACTGAAAGCCTGATCGCGTCGGCTGGATGCGCCGCGCCGAGGGTAAGCGTCACGCTCTCGTCGCCAAGGCGGCATGGCATGGCAAATGCAGGCGAATCGACTATCGCATCCGGCGCAAGGCCAGACCACTGCGGAAGAGACGACACTATCTCAAACGGCTTCATTTCGACTTCCTTTCTTCGTTGCAAGCGCAACCGTGACGTGGTGGAACGCCGGGGCATGCTCGGCAAGCGCCGTTTCGAGGCGCGGCAGCGCTGCGGCGGCGACAGCAGCGGCATCTGGGGTCGCAGGCGCAATGTTCACGGTGAGCGTTCCGTCCTTCGACGAAATGGTTATTTCAGACCCGTCCAGGACCGTAGGCTTGAGCATGATCTTGACTTCGCCCTCTCCATGCGCAATTCCCGGCGTAACGAGAATCTGCCCGGCAACGGCCTCGGCAATCTGGTTGACCGTTTCGACAATCGATTCAGTGCGGGCAGTCGCGGCGGACACGGCGGAGACGTCAGGCGATACTTGGACTGCCTGCGGCGCCGGTGCCTCAGTGGCCACTGGCACAATGACTACTGTCTCGGCAACCTTCCGCTGATCAACGGCATCGGGTGCGTCTTTTACGACAGGTTTAACAGAATTGTCTGGTGATACCTTGTCTCTCCACGTCTCCGCCACTCCGCGAGAGTCAACTGCCTCAGTAACAACTGCCGGAATCTCTTTGGCTATTGCAACATCAGCCTTAGGGCTTGGCACATCTGGTCTCTGTACGTCAACGATAGCCTGAGGGGCGTCTTTTCGCGTCATCACCACTTCGCGTGAATCAACTGTCTCAGTAGCGACTGTCGGGATCACCTTGCCAGTTGAGACATCAGCCTTTGGGCTTGGCGCATCTGGTCTCTGTACGTCAACGACAGCCTGAGGCGCGTCTTTTACGACAGGATTAACAGGATTGACAGGGTTCTCGGGTACTATCGCACCTCTCTGCGGCATCGCTACTCCGCGCGAGTCAACTGTCCCAGTAACGACTGTCGGAATCACCTTGCCAGTTGAGACATCAGCCTTAGGGCTTGGCGTGTCTGGCTTCTGGACGTCAACGACGACCTGAGGCGCGTCTTTTATGACAGGCTTAACAGAATTGACAGGATTCTCGGGTACTATCGTATCTTTTCGCGTTATCGCCACTTCGCGCGAATCAACCGTCTCAGTAACGACTGTCGGAGTTCCCTTACCTGTTACAACATCAGCCTTGGGGCTTGGCGTGTCTGGCTTCTGTACGTCAACGACAACCTGAGGCGCGTCTTTTACGACAGGATCAACAGAATTGACAGGATTCTCGGGTACTATCGCATCTCTCTGCGTCATCACCACCACGCGCGAATCAACTGTCTCGACGACTTTCTGCGCCATCGCGTCTACGCGCGAGTCAACCGTATCGACGACAACCTGCCTCTTTTCCTCATGCGGAACGACGACGGCACGAAGACGGGAAACGGGAACCGCGTCATTTATAGCCACGCCTGCGCCCATCGCCGCCTCAAAGCGACGCACGGCATCAGTCAGAGGCTCTCTTGAAGCACCGTCTGCCGGAAGAGGCGTATCGGACACAAGCGCGCTTGGGAGCTCAAGCGGCGCAAGCCCCGACGCATCGGGCAATATGAACGCCGGCGCCGACACGCATCCAAGGTCAAGCGTTATGGCGTCAAGCATCATATCTCCTCCTTCCGGACTACAAAGTCCTCAAGCTCGCCCTCCGCCCGCGCCTCCTGGGCCTTTGCGTCTTCGGCAAGCCAGACCGCGCGGTGCTCGTCGATCTTCATGCGGTTCTTTATCGCCAGATTGAGATTCGCGCGTGCAGTCTCGGCGGCATCGGCCTTTTCCTTGACGACGCCCTCGGCCCGCTTCACGTTGTCCGCCTTGAGAACGCCCTCCTCGTCAATGCGCGCCACGCCCTCGTTTGCAATGTCAAGCTGTTCCATACTGACCTTGTGCCCGATGATTGCATCGTATATCCTGTCGCGCCTCTCTTCCTTCGTCTCCTCCCACTCCGCAAAGTCGCGCTGCCTTGCCGCCAAAGCCTCCTCTGCGGTGGCAAGCGCCAGCCGCGCGGCAGTGAGCTCGCCTGTTGCGCGGTCTTCGCGCATCATGCGTATTCTCAAGAGAGGCTGGAGGGTGTAGGACATTGGAAGTTAAGAGTTTAGAGTTATGAGTTATGAGTTTTAGTGGCTAGGATACGGCTTGCTTAAGTTTTTCGATGGTGTCGTTGTACTGCGGCTTCTCGTCGAGGCCCTGCTTCAGAAACGCATTGACCGCGCCGATCTTCTCGACGGCTTCGTCCGTCTCGGGGTCTGTCCCCTTCTTGTACTCGCCGATCTTGAGAAGAAGCTCCACTTCGGCGTACTTCGCAAGAAGCGAACGCAGCTTCGCGGCGGCGGCCTTGTGGTCCTTGGGGATGATCGCCGTCTGGCAGCGCGAGATCGACGCGAGGATGTCTATCGCAGGATAGTGGTTCATCTGCGCGAGCTTGCGCGAAAGGATGATATGGCCGTCGAGAATCGAGCGCGTCTCGTCGGCAATCGGCTCGGTCATGTCGTCGCCCTCGACAAGTACGGTGTAGAGCGCCGTAATGGAGCCCTTCGACGAATTGCCGGCGCGCTCCATGAGCTTCGGAAGCTCCGAGAACACGCTCGGCGGGAATCCGCGGCGCGTCGGCGGCTCGCCGGCAGCAAGCCCGATCTCGCGCTGGGCGCGCCCAAAGCGCGTTACTGAGTCCATCATCAGAAGCACCTTCATCCCGCGGTCGCGGAAGCTTTCCGCAATCGCAGTCGCCACGTAGGCCGCCTTCAGGCGCTCCATCGAAGAGCGGTCGGAGGTCGAAATCACGAGAACGGCCTTCTTCATTCCCTCGGGCCCGAGGTCCTTCTCTATGAACTCGCGCACCTCGCGCCCGCGCTCGCCGATGAGCGCAAGCACCGTTACCTCCGCCTCGGTATTGCGGATGATCGACGCAAGCAGGGTGGACTTGCCACCGCCTGCCGCGGCGAATATCCCCATCCTCTGCCCTTCGCCGCAGGTGAGAAGCCCGTCGATGGCGCGGATGCCCAGGGAAATCGGCTTAGATATTATGCGGCGCTCGAGCGGCGACGGCGGCGGGGCATATACCGGGTAGTAGCCGTCCGGGCGAAGCGGCCCCTTCGTCTCGGCGTCCAGCGGCCGCCCGAGGCCGTCGATCACGCGCCCTAGAAGGTTCATCCCGACTGGCACCATCTGCACATGGCGCGTCGGTATGACCTCGGTCTCCGCGGAAATGCCTATCATCGCCCCGAGGGCCGTCAGGAGCACGGCGTCTCGCGTAAAGCCCACTACCTCCGCCTGCACCTCGCGGTCCTCCCACGGGTTGCGTAGGAGGCACACCTCGCCGACCTTCACGCCTGGGACGGACGCCTTGATTATCGTGCCGACGACCTGGATGACCTTGCCCTTGACGTCAATGGGCTGCGCGTCCTCGACGGCGCGGCTCAGAACTTCCGGGATGTAGTCAAACGGCGTTGACATCATGCCTCCTTGGCAATGTGCTTCCTGAGGGACTTCTCTATGGCCGCAAGCTGCGTCTCGACAGAGGCGTCGGCGACGCCGGCCTCCGTCTCGAGCACGCAGGCCGGCCCCTTCAGGTGCGGGTCCTCCACGACGTCGAACGACTTTATCGTCGGGAACGAGGCCAGAAGCTCGGAGACGCGAGCGCGCACCGTCTC
The DNA here is from genome assembly GCA_016280825.1 of Verrucomicrobiota bacterium. Taxonomy (GTDB): domain Bacteria; phylum Verrucomicrobiota; class Kiritimatiellia; order RFP12; family UBA1067; genus UBA1067. Next base: position 3,082 of record JAEEHL010000220.1, on the reverse strand, counting down.
CACGAGCTCCGAGGGCACCTTGAGCGTGACCTTGCGCTGCGTGCGTATCACGGCGGCCATGGTCTTTCTCACGATCTGCATGACCATCTCCTTGTCACCCACCTCAACGACGAAGGACTTGAGGGCCTTCATCACCACATCGGCCATCTTGCCCTCTACGCCCTCCATGAACGCAACGGAAGAGTCCACCTGGTCGAGCTTCTGCATGGCCATCTCCATCTTGCCGTCGGAGATGCCCTTCTCGTATCCGCGCTGCCTCTCGCTCTCGTAGGCGGCCTTCGCCTCCTCGCGTATCCGCGCGGCCTCGGCCTCGGCGGCAGCGACTATTTCGGCGGCCGAACGCACGGTCGCCACGTCTGTCGCCTTGACGACGCGGCGGTCGGCCTGCAGTGCGAAGTCACCCTTGTTTATGAGCAGCATAGCTTGTACGCCTCCGGAAATTTGAGTTTAAGAAGTTTGAGAATGCCGGGAAGCCTCGCCTCGCCCTGGGGCTTGGAGGCGCAGATGCCCTTTGGCAGCTTGAACTTGAGACGCGAGACGAGAGACGCGGGGAGACTGGAAATCGCAGACTGCAGGAGGGAAAGGCCTTCTTCTACAACCACCGTCTGCAGGTTCTGCGCCTCCGCGCCTCTGCGCGAGACAAATTCTCCGAAGTACATCGTGTACCCGAACACCTCGGGATAGACGCCGGGAAGCGCCGCCTTGAGTTCGCGCACCGTCGCGCCGTCGGTTACGCGGCGAAGCGCATCGGCGCAGGAAAGCGCCCCGAGCCATTTCACGACGGACTCGAGCGTAGCTCCGTCTAGAAGGAGAATCCTGCTGCCGTCTTCCTTCGGGAACGTGTGGAAGCACGGCTCGACGCCAAGGGAATCGAGCACATACCGCTTCACGCGGGCATTTGACATGAGACCTAAGACACGAGACGCGGCCGCCCCGTCCTCGCGCCGCTCGCCCGACGTCTCGCGCCCCAGGCCTTTCAGCCAGCTCGGATGCACCTGCGGCGCGAAGTCCCAGAGAAAATCGCGAACAAGCGGCCAAAGGCGCCCGTCGGAAACAAGCTCCCTCGCCTCTTCAATCGTTATGTCCGCAACTTTATCCATCACACAACTCTAAACTCCAAACTCTTAACTCTTAACTCTCAACTTCTTACACCCACCGCCGTTCGGCGCCCTTCCTGGACTCGATGTACCTGCTCCACCGCCTCTCGGCCTCTTTGCCGCGCCCAGCCATCCTGAGCGCGCGTGTCTCGAGAAACGCCGCCGCATGCAGAAGCTCGGGCGGCACGTCAGTCATGCGCAGCACCTCCACGGCGCGCGCGGCCTCGCCAGATTCGAGCATCAGCTCCGCAAGCGCGGCCGCGGCCACCCCGTCGTGCGGATCGGCCTCGACAAGGGCCTCGCACACGGTGCGCGCTCGCGCAGGCTGGCCGTGCCGCATGAACATCCATGCAGCCGTCAGCAGGAACTGTCTCTCCTCTTCCGCCATAACTACCTAACTACCCAACTACCAAACCACCTAACCACCTAACCACCTAACTACCGAACCACCTTCTTCGGCGGGGAGTCGCGGAATATCGTCACCATTATCTTCTCGTGCTGAAGCCCCTCTATCGCGTTCTTCACAAGGCCCTTTACCGAAGGCACGATGTCCGCTATGTCTACGTCCCACCGCGAGCGGATCGCGACCGCTGCGGACGACGGCAGCGCGTTGCGGGCGAATGGATCGTTTTCGGGGAGCACCACGTGCACCCTCGCGTCCACCACGCCGTCGATCATCGAAATAGTCTTGGCGAGGTCCTGCGCGAGCGCGTCCATGAAGCGTATGCGCTCTTCCGACGGAGAGGATATCATGCCCGTCTTCTTGAAGACCTCGCCGACGCCGAGGTGCGGACGGCGCGGGAGCCCGCGCTGCTCCAGGAGGTTGACCGCCTCGGCGAACTTCCGCTCTGACACCATGACGTTCCAGGTGCCTTCTTCGCCGGGTGCCTTGTGGCAGTTTATCCCGGCGTCGATGAGCGCGGCCATGACGAGGTTCGCCTGGCGCTCCTCAAGCCCCGAATGCAGCGTCGTCTCCTTGTCGCACCCCGCCAGCAGCATCGCTGCCGCAACGACCGATATGGCGATTCTCATTTTATCCTTCCTTCTATTTATTTTACCGCTAACCACTGGCCACTGACTACTGACCACTGACCACTGACTACTGATTCTTCACAAGCGTCTGTATCGCGCTCGACGTCTTGTCGGCCACCTTTGTCACGACTTCCTGCTGGAACGCGAGGTTTGCGACCTCGTACTGCAGCTCCACCATCTCCGCGGCGGAAGGCGAATGCTCCGCCTGCAGCTGCGAAAGCGCACGTATGCGGTGCAGGATGCCCTGGTTGTTCGCCTGCGCGCTCCGCCACGCGGCGGAAACCTCGCTCGCGAATGGAATCGGGTCTACGGCGTCAACGCCCTGCGCGCCCATCGCCGCCTGAAAGCGGCTCACGGACGCGGGGTTCGCGACTGCCTGCGGCGCGCCGACCCCTGCGGCCTGCTGGTCGAGCGCCGACGGCCCGCCTGCGGCGCGCACTGCCTCTACTATCATCGATTCTGTCATGTCAGAAGGTCCTTTGCCAATTGTGCCGCCGCCGGATCCTCGGTCTGCCCCGCCGCCGCAGAAAGCGGCTCGGCGGCCTCGGCCCTGCGGCCCATCCTTACAAGAGCCATTCCCTTGAACGCCTGCAGCATCGCCGAAGAGGGGAACTTGGGTAGCGCAATGCGGTCTATGTAGTCCACGGCGCCGCCGAAGTCCAGCATGCTGATGAAGAGGATGGCGTTCGCCACTGCGACGGACGCCTCCTGCGGGCGAAACCGCTCCAGCGCCGCGAGTATCTTCGCGGCGGACCTGAAGCGGTTCTGCCCGGTCGCCATCAAGGCGACGTTCAACAAAAGCTTCGCCTCTTCGCTCTTGAGGTCGAAAATCAACGGAAGTTGGAGGCGATCGAATTGAGCGCGTCGCCCATGTTCTTGTTGATGTTCGTCATCGTGGTGAGCGCGAGGTTCCACTGCTGCAGGTCGTACTGCAGCTGCTGGAGGTTCGCCTG
>JAEEHL010000028.1 GCA_016280825.1 Verrucomicrobiota bacterium | reverse complement strand
GTTGTTGAGGGTGGCGCGCGAAACGACGGCGCCGCCAATCACCGTCGGGTCAAGATCCGCCACGGGCGTGATGTGACCCGTCATGTCGACCTGGAAAATGACGTCGCGGACAAGCGTCGACTGCGCCTCCTGCGGGAACTTCCGCGCCTTGCACCAGTTCGGGAAGGTCGTGTTGAGTCCGAGATATTCCTGGTGCCTGCGTTCGTTGACCTTCACCACGACGCCATCGCAGTCGTACGGCAGCTGGTGCGACGTACGCACCTCGTTGAAGGCGTCGATTGCAGAAGTGAGCTCCCCGACATCGGAAAAGGCGCGGTCTACGTTGTAGTAGGAGAAGCCAAGGCGCTTGAGGAGACGAAGCGTCTCAACCTGCGAAGGCATGGCATCGCGCTGGAATTGCTCGTCGGTCGAGTATGCGGCGAAGGCGTTGACCATGAGTCCGCGGCGCGCGGTGACTTTCGGGTCGAGCTGCTTCAGGCTTCCGCTGGCCGCGTTGCGCTTGTTTGCGAAAGGCTTCTCGCCGGCTGCGGCCTTCTCGGCGTTGAGACGGTCGAACGCCCCCTGCGGCATGAGTATTTCGCCGCGCACCTCGAAGTAGTCTGGAAGGTCTGGGCAGGCGGATCGGTCAAGTTCAAGCGGCACGTTGCGGATGGTGCGGACGTTCTCGATGACGGACTCTCCTTCGATCTGGTTGCCACGCGTCACTGCGTCGACGAGAACGGCGTCGCGGTAGACGAGGGAGATCGAGACACCGTCGTATTTGGGCTCGTACGTGAAGGATATCGTCTCGCCGGGGAATGCGGCGAGAAGCTTTTCTCGCGTAGAGGCGAGCCATTCGCGTAGTTCGCCATCAGTATAGACATTCTCTATCGACTGCATCGGGATTACATGGCGCGCCTTGCGGAAGGCCCCTTGGATGTCGGAGCCTACGCGCTGCGTCGGCGAACCCGGCAGGACGCGGCCGGAGGCGCGTTCAAGTGCCTGGAGGCGCTTGAACTCCATGTCGAACTCATAGTCCGACATCGGCGGGTCGTTTTCGACGTAGTACTTGTAACTTGCCCATGCAAGGGCGTCCGTCAACGACTGCTGGTCGTCGACATCACGCTTCGCGAATTCTTCTGCGGAATAGGAATAAACTGATTTCATCGTTAGAATTATAACATTGACCATGGCAAATATGCCATGCTCTTTGAGGCTACTCCCACTCTATGGTGGCGGGAGGCTTGGAGGAGATGTCGTAGACGACGCGGTTGATGCCGCGGACCTCGTTTATGATGCGGTTCGACATGCGCGCAAGCACGTCGTACGGTATGCGCGTCCAGTCGGCGGTCATCGCGTCGACTGAGTTGACGCTGCGGATCGCGCAGGTATATTCGTATGTCCGCTGGTCACCCATGACGCCCACGCTCTTCACCGGCAGAAGCACGGCGAAGGTCTGCCAGATGGCCCTGTAGTCGGGGAGCTTGCGAATCTCCTCCTGCACGCGGAGGTCGGCCTGCTGGAGGAGGCGCACCTTCTCCTCCGTGACTTCGCCAAGCACACGAACGCCGAGGCCTGGACCCGGGAAGGGCTGGCGGTCGAGGAGTTCGTCCGCGAGGCCCAGGACGCGCCCGACTGCGCGGACCTCGTCCTTGAAGAGCTCCTTGAGCGGTTCGACAAGCTCGAACTTGAGGTCCGGCGGGAGTCCGCCGACGTTGTGGTGGCTCTTTATCGTCTGCGAAGGTCCTTTGCGCGGCGAGCGGCTCTCGATGACATCGGGGTAGATGGTCCCCTGCCCTAGGTAGCGGCAGTTGCGGAAACGCCTCGCCTCCTCGGCGAAGACATCGATAAAGACGCGGCCAATCGTCTTGCGCTTGGCCTCTGGATCGTCGAGTCCCTTGAGCGCGGCGTAGAAGCGGTCGGCGGCGCGGACGACGGTGAGGTCGAGACCGAGGTTCTTGCGGAACATCGTCTCGACCTCCTCGGCCTCGTTGTAGCGCAGGAGACCGTTGTCGACGAAAATGCAGTGGAGGTGGCGGCCGATGGCCTTGTGAAGGAGCACCGCGGCGACGGATGAGTCGACGCCGCCGGAGAGCCCCAGCACGACCTCGTCATCGCCGATTTCCGCGCGCATGCGCGAGACGGCGTCCTCGACCCATGTCGTGAGCTTCCAGTCGCGGACGCAGCCACAGATGCCGAAGACAAAGTTGGAGAGGATTTCGGTGCCGTACTGCGTGTGGACGACCTCCGGATGGAACTGGAGGCCGTAGAGGCGGCGGTCGTTGTTGAACATCGCCGCGTAGGGGCACGTGGCTGAGAGTGCGCCGCGCTCGAAGTCGGCGGGAATGGCGTCGACCCGGTCACCGTGACTCATCCAGACGGTGAGTGTTGAGGGCAGGCCGTTGAAAAGGGAATTTCCTGGCATGACCTCTATCGGCATCTTGCCGTATTCGCGCTCAATGCCCGGGGAGACCTTGCCGCCGAGCTTCATCGACATGAGCTGCATGCCGTAGCAGATGCCGAG
>JAEEHL010000219.1 GCA_016280825.1 Verrucomicrobiota bacterium | reverse complement strand
TTCATCATGTACGAGGCGCTCCGCAAGGGCGCCACGGACGAGCAGATCTTCGATGCCTGCGCCGTCAAGGCCTACTTCGTGCAGCAGATGCGCGAACTCGTTGAACTTGAGGAGGAGATACTCAAGTTCAAAGTTAAGAGTGAAGAGTTAAGAGTTAAGAGTTCTGACGGCCAACCGACAAACCGACAAACCGACAAACCGACAAACTTCCCCCTTCCCGACGAACTGCTCGTCCGCGCGAAGAAAGACGGCTTTGCCGACAAGTACCTCGCCAAGCTCCTGGGCGTCCCCGAAAAGGCCGTCCGCGAGCGCCGCGAGGCCCTCGGCGTCGTCGAATCCTGGTACCCGGTTCCCGTCTCGGGCGTCGAGGACAAGGCCTACTATTACTCCAGCTATGTTGGAGAGTTCCCAGTTCCCAGTTCCCAGTTCCCAGTTGAAGAACCAGGAACCAGGAACCAGGAACCAGGAACTCGCCGAGGATCATCACCTTCTGGCGCTGCGCGTCAGAAGGTGATGATCCTCGGCGGCGGCCCGAACCGCATCGGCCAGGGCATCGAGTTCGACTACTGCTGCTGCCACGCCGCGATGGAAATGAGGCGGATGGGCTACGAGACGATCATCGTGAACTGCAACCCCGAGACCGTCTCGACCGACTACGACACCTCCGACAGGCTCTACTTCGAGCCCGTCACGGTCGAGGACGTGCTGCAGATCTACGAGAACGAGAAGCCGATGGGCGTAATCGTCCAGTTCGGCGGGCAGACGCCGCTCAACATCGCGCGCGGCCTCCAGGAGGCCGGCTGCAGGATACTCGGTACGTCGGTAGACTCCATCGACGACGCGGAGGACCGCGAGCTCTTCCACTAGATCATGGACCGCCTCGGCATCCCGATGCCGGAGTCGATGACGGCATCGAACCTCGACGAGGCCGTGAAGTGCGCGGAGAAGCTCGGCTACCCGCTCATAATCCGCCCGTCGTTCGTCCTTGGCGGCCGCGGCATGGAGGTAATCTGCGACGAGCAGATGCTGCGCGAATACGTCGACAAGGCCGTGGGCGTGACGCCCGACAGGCCCCTCTACCTCGACCGCTTCCTCTGCCACGCCATGGAATGCGAGGCGGACGCGCTTTCCGACGGCAAGGACATATTCATCCCGGCCATCATGCAGCACATCGAGCTTGCCGGCATCCATTCCGGCGACTCTGCCTGCGTGCTGCCGCCCTCGGGCATATCCGAGCGCAACAGGAACACCATTCTCGACTACACGCGGCGCATCGCCTCGGAGCTCAAGGTCGTGGGCCTCATGAACATGCAGTTCGCGATCGAGTTCACGAAGGCCGACCCCGAGGGCAAGGTCTACGTCATCGAGGCGAACCCGCGCGCAAGCCGCACGGTCCCGCTCGTCTCGAAGGTGGCCGGAATACAGATGGCTGGCATCGCCACCAAGCTCATGCTCGGCGAGACCGTGAAGTCGCTCGGCCTCGACCGCAAGCACGTCGTGCCGTACTTCGGCGTCAAGGAGGCCGTGATGCCGTTCGACAAGTTCCCGGAGGTCGATCCCGTGCTCGGGCCCGAGATGCGCTCCACGGGCGAGGTGCTCGGCCTTGCCGACACGTTCGGCCTTGCGTACTACAAGTCGCAGGAGGCGGCGGGGCTGCCGCTCCCGACCGAGAAGGGCAAGATACTCGTGTCGCTTTCGGAGAAGCCCGACGAGGCCGCCGAGGCCGTGACGGCGCTCGAAAGGCTCGGGTTCTCGGTGATTGCGACGTCCGGCACGGCGAAGTGGCTCAACTCGCACGGCGTCAAGGCGGACGAGGTCGCGAAGATCGGCGAGGGGCGCCCCGACGTGCTCGACGCCATAAAGAACCGCGAGGTCTCGCTCGTCGTGAACACGCCTTCCGGGCGGCGCGACGCGCGCGCCGACGACTCGCGCATCCGCCGCGCCGCAATCAAGTACAGGGTGCCGTACATAACGACGCTCGCTGCGGTCTATGCCGCGGCGGAGGGCATTGCGGCTGCGATGAGCGGCAAGGGCGAGGTTCGCAGCCTCCAGGAATACCATTCGATGATCGGGTAAAACTTGAAAGGCACTGACAAGATGATTCTTCTCATCGGCGCTGACGCGCATTCGCCGTTCCGTCTCGACTCCCTGAAGGCAGCGCTTTCGCGCGTCGCGAAGACGTCCCGTCCGGTGTCGATTTCCGCAAGGTGGGCCTACGCCCTGGACCTCGCCCCCGGGGAGCCTGACAAGGCGGAGCTTGCGCGCGCGGCGGAGCTTCTTGGCGCGCAGGGCGACTGCCCCGCGCTCGGCGAAAGGGAGTTCTTCGTCTTCCCGCGCAAGGGGACGATCTCGCCTTGGAGCTCGAAGGCGACTGACATCTTCCGCAACTGCTCGATAAAGTCGGTGCTGCGCGTCGAGCGCGGCATCCGCTACGCGCTTTCGGAGGACCTCCCGCCGGAGGCGCTTGCGCCGCTCTACGACAAGATGACGGAGGGCGTCTATCGCGACGTCTCCGACCTTTTCGACGTCGCAGAGCCTGCGCCCGGGCGCGTCTACGACGTAATGGGCAGGGGAGTCGCGGCGATACGCGAGGCGAACGCGGAGATGGGGCTTGCGATAAGCGAGGGCGAGATGAAGTACCTCGCCGAGAGCTTCCGCAAGGCCGGGAGAAACCCGACCGACACGGAGCTTACCATGTTCGGCCAGGTCAACTCCGAGCACTGCAGGCACAAGATCTTCGGCGCTGAGTTCGTCATCGACGGCAAGAAGATGCCGCATTCGCTTTTCGGGATGATCAAGAACACCCATGCGAAGAGGCCGAAGGGCACGCTTTCCGCGTACAAGGACAATTCGTCCGTAGTTGCCGGCTTCAGGACGGATGTCTTCGTCTCCGACGCGGAGACGGGGGAGTACGCCTTCAAGCCCGACAGTCTCGACCAGCTCATGAAGGTCGAGACCCACAACCACCCGACCGCCATCTCCCCGTATCCGGGCGCGGCGACGGGCGTGGGCGGCGAAATCCGCGACGAATCTGCGACGGGGCGCGGCTCGCGCTCGATAGCGGGCATCTGCGGCTTCATGGTCTCGAACCTCAACATCCCCGGCTTCGGCCAGCCGTGGGAAAGGGCGGGGGAGGACTTCCCATCGCGCCTTGCGACGCCGCTCCAGATCATGACCGAGGGCCCGATTGGCGGGGCCGCGTTCGGCAACGAGTTCGGGCGCCCGCAGCTCTGCGGGTTCTTCCGCACGTTCGAGGGGAAGTTCGATGGCGGGCTTCGCGGCTACCACAAGCCCATAATGCTCGCGGGCGGCATGGGCGTCATCAGGCGCAGCCAGGTGATCAAGGCGGACGTGGAGCCTGGTTCGCTCATCGTGCAGATAGGCGGCCCTGCGATGCGCATCGGCCTTGGCGGCGGCGCCGCGTCGTCGATGATGACGGGCACAAATTCCGAGGCGCTCGACTTCAACTCCGTGCAGCGCGGCAACGCGGAGATGCAGAGGCGCTGCCAGGGCGTCATAGAGGCGTGCAGCTCGCTCGGCAGGGCCAATCCGATACTTTCCATTCACGACATCGGCGCGGGCGGGCTTTCGAACGGCTGTCCGGAGCTTGTGGAGCGCACGGGCGGCACGTTCTCGCTCCGCGAGGTACACAACGAGGAGCCGTCGATGAACCCGATGGAGATATGGTGCTGCGAGGCGCAGGAACGCTACGTGCTCGCGCTCAGGCCCGAGGCGAGGGAATTCTTCGAGCGCCTGTGCGCGCGCGAGCGCTGCCCCGTGGCGTTCATCGGCGTCGCAACCGGCGACGGCAGGCTCGTGCTCGAAGACTCGCATTTCGGCGACAGGCCCATAGACATGGACATAAGGGTGCTTCTCGGCAAGCCCCCGCGCATGGTGCGCAAGGTCAAGAGCGCGAAGCGCAAGCTGAGAAGGCTCGACCTTGCGAACGTGAAGCCGCTTGACGCGCTCGTGAGGGTTCTCCACCTTCCGGCCGTGGCAGACAAGACGTTCCTCGTGACGATCGCCGACCGCACGGTCACGGGCAGGGTGGCGCGCGACCAGATGGTCGGCAAGTACCAGCTGCCGCTTGCAGATTGCGCCGTTGCGACAATGGGCTACAAGACGTTCAGGGGCCAGGCGATGGCGACGGGCGAGAGAAGCCCCGTCGCGCTCATGGACGGGCCCGCTTCCGGCAGGATGGCGATTACCGAGGCTATCATGAACCTCGCCGCGGCGGACGTGGGCGACATCGGCGAGATCCGCCTTTCCGCGAACTGGATGGCGCCGTGCGGCGACAGGGGCGAGGACGCGGAGCTCTACAGGACGGTCGAGGAGGCGGGCCTTAGGTTCTGCCCGAAGCTCGGCGTCTCGATACCAGTGGGCAAGGACAGCTGCTCGATGCACTCCGTGTGGACCGGGCGCGACGGAAAGGAGCTCAAGCAGGTCTCTCCGCTTTCGCTCGTCGTCTCCGCGTTCGCGCCGGTGAAGGACGTGCGCCTCACGCTCACGCCCGACTTGAAGGCAGATCCCGCAGGCGGCAGGTCGCGGCTCGTCTTCGTCGATCTTTCGAAGGGCGAGCGGCCGCTTGGCGCAACTGCGCTTTCGCAGGTCTACTCGCAGCTTGGCGACACGCATGCCGATTCCGACGCGGCGCTTCTGAAGCGCTTCTTCAACGCGATGCAGAAGATCGTGCGCTCGTCGCTCGCGCTTGCGTACCACGACAGGTCCGACGGCGGCATCGTAGTCACGCTCGCAGAGATGGCGATTGGCGGCGGGCGCGGCGTTTCCGTGCATCTTCCCGATGGCGATGCCCTCGGGCAGCTTTTCAACGAGCAGCCGGGGGCCGTCCTGCAGGTTGCCGAGAAGAACCTCAAGAAGGTGCTTGCCGTCTTCAAGGCGGCGAGGGTGCCCGCGTGCGACTGCGGCGAGGCGCTTTGCTTCGAGAGGAAGTTCGAGGTCTTCGTCGGCCCGCGCAAGTCGATTTCGACCGACATCATGTTCCTTCGCCGCGCATGGAGCGAGACAACATACCGTATGCAGGCCTTGAGGGACAACCCCGTCACGGCGCGCGAGGAATACGACAACGCGCTCGACGCGAACGACCCGGGAATGCAGTTCAGGCTGACTTTCGACCCTGACGAGGGCGCTGCGAAGGGCCGGAAGCCCGACGAGGGCAGAAGGCCGCGCATGGCAATACTGCGCGAGCAGGGCGTGAACGGCCATATCGAGATGGCCGCGGCCTTTGCGCTCGCCGGGTTCGACTGCCGCGACGTGCACATGTCCGACCTCATCTCCGGGCGCGTCGACCTCGCGGAGTTCCAGGGGCTTGTCGCCTGCGGCGGATTCTCCTACGGCGACGTCCTCGGCGCGGGGTCGGGATGGGCGAGGTCCATCCTCTACAACGACGAGCTCAAGGCGATGTTCACCAGGTTCTTCGCCCGCGGCGACACGTTCAGCCTGGGCGTGTGCAACGGCTGCCAGATGCTCGCGCAGCTCAAGGACATAATCCCCGGTGCGTCGCGCTGGCCGAAGTTCGTCCGCAACCTCTCGGAGCAGTTCGAGGCGAGGCTTTCATGCGTGGAGATAGAACCGTCGCCATCGATCTTCTTCAGGGGGATGGAGGGCTCGCGCCTCCCGATACCCGTGGCGCATGGGGAAGGGCGCGTCTGGACCGACGGGCGCGCGCCTGCCGTGTGCGCGGCGCACTTCGTCGACTCGTACGGTCGGCCGACGACGCGCTATCCGTACAACCCGAACGGATCGATCGGGGGGCAGACGGCGTTCACGAGCGAGGACGGCCGCGCGACGATAATGATGCCGCACCCGGAGCGCGCGTTTAGGGCGTGCCAGCTTTCGTACAACCCCGGCACGTTCAAGGTGAACGGCCCGTGGATGCGGATGTTCGAAAACGCATACGCCTTCGCGACAGGCGGCAAATAGGCACTAATTGCAACAAGGAACGGAAATCATGGCTGAAGAAAGCAAATCGTCGTTGGATGACCTGAGCGCGCTCTGCAAGCGCCGCGGCTTCATCTACCATTCGTCGGAGATATACGGGGGAATCCCGGGCTTCTGGGACTATGGCCCCCTTGGATGCGAGCTCAAGCAGAACATCAAGCAGGCGTGGTGGCAGTTCACCGTGCGCGGCCGCGAGGACGTCGTCGGCCTCGACGCGACGATCATCATGCACCCGAAGATCTGGAAGGCGTCGGGCCACCTCGACACGTTCGCAGACCCGATGACGATGTGCAAGGACTGCAAGAAGCTCATGCGCGCCGACCAGGTTAAGGACATCTACGCCGAGCAGAGGAAGAAGCCCCAGCCCAAGGTGGCGGGCGCGGAGTTCTTCTGCCCGTACTGCGGCGGCGAGCTTACCGAGCCCAAGCCCTTCAACCTCATGTTCAAGACGGTCGTGGGGCCGATCGACGACCCGGCGAACACGGCGTACCTCAGGCCCGAGACGGCCCAGGCGACCTTCGC
>JAEEHL010000218.1 GCA_016280825.1 Verrucomicrobiota bacterium | reverse complement strand
GAAGACGCGCCACAACGAGGTCGCGCCTGCGCAGTTCGAGCTTGCGCCGCAGTTCGAGGAGCTGAACCTCGCAAGCGACCACAACATGCTCGTCATGGATACGTTGAGAAACGTCGCCGAGAGGCACGGCCTCAAGTGCCTCCTGCACGAAAAGCCGTATGCGGGCGTCAACGGCTCGGGCAAGCACAACAACTGGTCCGTGAGCTACGGCGGGAAGAACCTCCTCGATCCGGGCAGCGATCCGCACGAAAACGCCGTGTTCCTCACGATGCTCTGCGCCGTCATCGAGGCGGTTGACAAGCACGCCGACCTCCTTCGCGCTTCCGTCGCCGGCGCCGGCAACGACCACCGTCTTGGCGCGAACGAAGCTCCGCCTGCCGTCATATCGATCTACGTGGGCGACCAGCTTGCAGAAGTGCTTGAGAGGATAGAAAACCCCAAGAGCGCCAAACACGAGTCGAAGGGCATCCTGAAGGTGGGCGTGGACACGCTGCCCGCGATCCCGAAAGACGCGACGGACCGCAACCGCACGTCGCCCTTTGCGTTCACCGGAAACAAATTCGAGTTCCGCGCTCCGGGGTCGAGCGTCTGCTGCTCGGGGCCGATGACCGTCCTGAACACGATCGTCGCCGAAGCGGTGGACAGGATAGCAGGCGAGCTTGAGGCGAGCGGCACGACTGGCAAGGCAAAGCCAGGCGAGCACACCGCGGCGTTCCACAACGCGCTGCAGAAGATTCTGCAGGAGACGCTCAAGGCGCACAAGCGCGTCGTCTTTAACGGCAACGGCTACGAGGCCGACTGGCCGAAGGAGGAGGAGAAGAGGGGGCTTCCAAACGCGCCGGACACGCCGTCCGCCCTCGCCGCGCTGGCAAAGAAGGAGAACGCGGCCCTCTTCGTGAAGTACGGGGTTATGACGGAGCGCGAGCTCGAAAGCCGCCACGAGATATTCCTCGAGGAATACGCGAAGAAGGTGCGCATCGAGGGAGCATGCGCCAGGGACATCGCGGCGGAGATGGTGTTCCCTGCGGTCAAGGCGGAATACCTCGAAACGGCGCAGGCGGTAGAGGCGGCGAACGCGGCGGGCGTGACGTCTGGCACGGCGGGTCTCAAGGAGAGCCTTGTCGAGCTTGGCAGCGGCATTGACGCGCTCAAAAACGGCATTGGCAAGCTTGAGGATGCGCTCGACCACAAGGACGAGGCGTCGGTGCTTGCGGCGATGCTGTCGCTGAGGACGACTGTCGATGCGCTCGAGAAGCGGGTTTCCGACAGGAGGTGGCCGCTTCCGAAGTACCGCGACATGCTGTTCCTGTACTAGGGGGTCGGCAGCCGGTTGTCAGTTGTTGGGGACGACAAATGACTGATGAACTAAAGCACGAATGCGCAGTGGCCATGGTGGTCTTGAGAAGGCCGCCTGACGCCACTGTCGACTTCGGCGGAACGAAGCTCTCCCTGCTCCTCGAAAAGCAGCACAACCGCGGTCAGGACGGCGCGGGGGCGGCGATTCTCTCGTCCCGCCCGGAACCGGGCGAGACGCCTTACTGGATCGCCAAGTCCGCGTCCTCCGCGCCTCTTGCTGACGTGCTTAGAATGATCGGCAAGAGAAGTGCTTCGCACAATTGTTCCGAGAGGATTTTTCTAGGTCACCTTCGCTACGCCACGTTCGGGAAAAACGACGTGGCGTTCTGCCATCCGTTCGTACACGAATCAAGCGAGCTTGGACATACGCTTTTTCTCGCGGGGAACTTCAACCTCACGAACGCACACGAGCTTTTCGAGGACTACAGCCGTCATGGGTCGTTTCCGACGAGCAGAGCCGACGGCTACCTGATAACGGCGCTTGTCTCAAAGGAGCTGGAAAGGGGGAATGCGGATATTGCCACTGCAATATCCTCGGCGCTTGCGAACGCAGACGGCGCATGGACGCTCTGCGGGATGACGGGCGACGGATGGGCGTTTGCGACGCGCGATCCGTGCGGCATAAGGCCAGGCTGGTACTACGTCGACGACGAAGTCGCAGTTGTCGCAAGCGAGCGCCCGGCGATACAGGCGGCGTTCGACGTGCCGCCCGAGGCGGTGAAGGAGCTCCCCCCGGGCGAAACGCTCGTTGTTTCGCCGGAGGGCGAGATCGAGTTTGTCGACCTTGGCAGGCGACAGACGGCAAGCGGCAAAACTACCGCACTGCCCAACCACATAACCACAAAGCCAATTCCCCGCCCATGTGCATTCGAGCGCATCTACTTCTCGCGGGCGAACGATGCCGACATCCACCGTGAACGCAAGGCGCTTGGCGCGGCGCTTCTGCCGGCAATCCTCAAGGCTGCAGACGCGCCTATGGACGACGTCTTCTTCAGCTACATCCCGAACTCCGCCCGCATCGCCTTCCACGGGCTGCTGGAAAAGCTCATCATGATGAGTCTCGCGCGGGGTCGCAGAGAGGCGGAGATCGTAGGGAGACAAGGTAGCTCTGCGTCCTCCGCGCCCCTGCGTGAGACAAACATGCCCCGCTTTGGCGAGGTGGCGGTGAAGGATGCGAAGTTCCGCACGTTCATCGCGGATGCCGCCGCGCGCCGCGAGTTCTACAAGCACGTATATGACGTGACGTACGGGCTCGTCAGGAAGGACGACACGCTCGTGGTGCTTGACGACTCCATCGTTCGCGGCAACACGATGAAGAACGCGATCCTTCCGATGCTTGACAGGCTTGGCCCGAAGCGAATAGTCATCGCCTCTTCTGCGCCGCCTATCCGCTACCCCGATTGCTACGGCATCGACATGTCGACACTGGGCGAGCTTGTTGCGTTCCGCGCGCTTGTGAATCTGCTGGACGGGGAACCGGGAACCGGGAACGGGGAACGGGAGTTGAGGAATGCCCTGGATTCAGGCGAGCAAGACCCGCTCGCCGCGCTGTACGCGCGCTTTCCAGAAGAGCGGCATGCGGCGGAGATTGCGCGGCTTCTCACTCCGCCGGGAATGAAAGCAGAAGTCGTGGTAGTCTATCAGACTGTCGAGGATTTGCACAGGGCCCTTGCTCCCGTTTCACGTCCCCCGATCCAAATTCCAAACTTCGGCGACTGGTACTTCACGGGCGACTACCCCACGCCGGGCGGATACATAGTGCTGCGAAGGGCGCTCCTGAACTACCTGGACAGGAATTCGGACAGGTCGTATTAGTAGTCAGGAGCCGGTTGATGGTGAAAGGAAGGAAATTCATGAACTATGGCGAAAAGTGGAAAGCCGAGCGCGAGAGGAAGGCGTTTATCGCGCTGGACGACGGCGCGGTCTTTCACGGCGTAGCCTTTGGCGCTGCGAAGGACGCGCTTGGAGAAGTCGTGTTCAACACCGGGATGTCCGGCTACCAGGAGATATTGACCGACCCTTCGTACGCAGGGCAGTTGGTCACCCTCACTGCCGCCGAGGTGGGCAACTACGGAATCAACCGCGAGGACGTAGAGTCTCGCGGGCTTTTTCTTTCCGGGCTCGTGATTGGCGACTTGACTGCGCCCAGCAACTGGCGCAGCGAAAAGAGCCTTGACGAATATCTGCGCGAGAACGGAGTGCCCGGCATCTACGGCGTTGATACGCGCGCGCTTGCAATTCACCTGCGCGACCACGGCAGCCAAAAGGCGTTTCTCTGCGTCTCGGCGTCTCTGCGCGAGGAAGAGGCAATCGCCAAGGCTCGCGAATGGGAAGGGCTCGACGGCCAGGACTACGCGGCAAAAGTGACGTGCAAGAATGCGTACGACTTCCCCATTCCCCATTCCCCGATCCCCATTCCTCACATCGTCTGCTACGACTTTGGCGTCAAGACAAACATTCTCCGCTCGCTTGCTTCGTGGGCGAAAGTGACGGTCGTTCCCGCGAAGACGGCGGCAGGAGATGTCCTTGCAATGAAGCCCGACGGCGTCTTTCTCTCCAACGGCCCTGCCGATCCAGCTGCAGTGACATATGCCATAGAGAACATCCGGAAGCTCTTGGGGCTGCTTCCCATCAGCCACCGGACCGCCGAACTGCCAAACCACCAGGCCATCCCCATCATGGGGATCTGCCTGGGGCATCAGCTTCTTTCGCTTGCATGCGGCGCGAAGACGGGACGGCTCAAGTTTGGTCACCACGGCTGCAACCACCCGGTGAAGAACCTTGCGACGGGGATGGTCGAGATAACAAGCCAGAACCACAACTTCGCAGTCCTGCCGGAATCCGTGCCGGAGTGCCTGGAAGTGACGCACGTGAACCTGAACGACGGCTCTGTCGAGGGAGTGAGGCACAAGACGCTTCCCGCGTTCTCGGTGCAGTACCATCCCGAGTCGTGCCCCGGCCCGCACGACAGCACCTACTTGTTTGACTGTTTTGCAAAGGCGGTCGAAAGCCGTCGCCTGCAGCCGAAAGCGAGCGAGGATCGGACATGAAAAATCAAGTCAAATACGTATTCATCACGGGGGGCGTGGTCAGCTCGCTCGGCAAGGGCGTGACGAGCGCGTCGCTCGCGCTGCTCCTGAAGAGCCGCGGGTACAGGGTGTTCATGCAGAAGCTCGACCCGTACCTTAACGTCGATCCTGGCACGATGTCGCCGTATCAGCATGGCGAAGTGTTCGTGACGGACGACGGCGCGGAGACAGACCTCGACCTCGGCCACTACGAGCGCTTTGCGGGCGTGACGTGCACAAAGGCGTCGAACTACACCTCAGGGCGGATCTATTCCGCCGTCCTTGCCCGCGAAAGGGCAGGCGGCTACCTCGGCGGGACGGTGCAGGTGGTGCCTCATATCACCGACGAGATAAAGGCGGCAATCCACAGCGCAGGCGAACCGCATGGAGATGAGCCCGCTCCGGAGATCGTCCTTTGCGAGATAGGCGGCGTCTCGGGAGACATCGAATCGCTGCCGTTCCTTGAGGCGGCGCGGCAGTTCCGCTTCGAGGAGGGCGCGGAGAACACGTGCTTCGTGCACCTGACGCTTGTTCCGTACCTGAAGGCGGCTGGCGAGCTCAAGACGAAGCCATCGCAGCATTCCGTGGGAATGCTGCGCAACATCGGCATCATCCCGGACATCCTCGTATGCCGCACGGAGACGGATATCCCCGAAGAGCACAGGAACAAGCTCGCCATGTTTTGCAACGTCAGGCGCGAATGCGTCATAGAGGAGAAGGACGTGGCCGATTCGGTGTACGCCGTTCCGCGCGAACTTCGCGAGCAGGGCCTTGACGAGCAGGTCCTGCGCCAGCTGCGACTTGACCTTTGGCCGATCAAGCACACGGTATGGGACACTCTCGTCAAAAAGGCGACGCAGCCGAAGAGGCACTGCCGAATTGCACTTGTCGGAAAGTACATCTCGATACGCGACGCATACAAGTCGATCTACGAGGCGCTCCAGCACGCCGGCATGGCGAACGACTGCAAAGTGGAAGTCGTTCCGATTGAAGCAGAAGAGCTGCTGGCAGCAAAGAACGCAAAGGACACAAGGAAAGACCTGTGTGGACTTTGCGATCTTTGCGGCAAAATGCTAAAGGACGTTGATGGCGTCCTTGTGCCAGGCGGGTTTGGATCAAGGGGCGTCGAGGGCAAGATCGCCGCCATAAAGTACGCTCGCGAGAGGGGTCTGCCGTTCCTCGGCATCTGCCTCGGCATGCAGTGCACCGTCATCGAGTTCGCGCGCGACGTCCTCGGATGGAAGGACGCCAACTCGACGGAATTCGACGAGAAGACCGCTCACCCCGTCATCGACCTCATGGAAGAGCAGCGCGGAATCACCGAGAAGGGCGGCACAATGCGCCTTGGCGCCTATCCGTGCGTTCTCGGGAAAGACTCGCTTGCGTCGAAACTGTACGCGGCCGAGACGATCTCCGAACGACACCGCCATCGCTACGAGCTTGCGTATGGCGGCGAGGCGAGAAGTGCGCTTGAGTCGGCGGGGCTGAAGGTAAGCGGCACGTCGCCCGACGGCAGGCTTGTCGAGATCGTCGAGCTGCCGGGCCATCCATATTTCATCGCCTCGCAGTTCCATCCTGAATTCAGGTCCCGCCCGACAGCTCCGCATCCGCTCTTCAACGGACTCGTCAAGGCGGCGCTGAAGCACGGGGAGCGGGGAACGGGGAATGGGAAACGGAGAGTCCTGGAATGAAAAGAAACGACTTGAGGAAGATACTGATCATCGGGTCCGGGCCGATCGTCATCGGCCAGGGGTGCGAGTTCGACTATTCCGGCGTGCAGGCCGTGAAGGCGCTTAAGGCCCTGGGCTATGAAGTCGTGCTCGTCAACTCCAACCCGGCGACCGTGATGACCGATCCCGACCGGGCGGACAGGACGTACATCGAGCCGCTGTCGGTCGACTATCTCCATGAAGTCATCCGCCGCGAACGCCCCGACGCGCTCCTTCCGACGCTTGGCGGGCAGACGGCGCTAAACCTCGCGATGGAGCTCGAAAAAAGCGGCGTCCTGAAGCGCTATCGCGTAGAACTTGTCGGGGCGAAGGCGGAAGCCATCGAGCGGGCGGAGGACCGCAACCTCTTCAAGGAGGCAATGCTCGAAATCGGCCTGGACATGCCTCGCTCGGGCAGCGCGCACTCCCTCTCTGAGGCAGAGGCGATCGCGGAGGCGATCGGCACGTGGCCGCTTGTCGTGCGCCCCGGATTTACGCTTGGCGGCACGGGCGGCGGCATCGCGCACAATGCGGACGAATTCGCCCGCATCGTCGAAGGCGGGCTTGAGGCATCGCTCAACAGCGAAGTCCTCGTGGAGGAGTCGCTCATCGGCTGGAAGGAATACGAGATGGAGGTCATGCGCGACAAGGCCGGCAACGCCGTTATTGTCTGCCCCATCGAGAACATGGACCCCATGGGCGTCCACACGGGCGATTCGATCACCGTCGCTCCTATCCTGACGCTCACAGACCGCGAATACCAGGCGATGCGCGACGACTCGATCAAGGTCCTCGAGAAGATAGGCATCGAAACGGGCGGCTCGAACGTGCAGTGGGCGGTGAACCCGAAGGACGGGAGGCGCATCGTCATCGAGATGAACCCAAGGGTCTCGCGCTCGTCCGCGCTTGCGTCGAAGGCGACGGGCTTTCCAATCGCGAAGATTGCCGCGCTTCTCGCCGTCGGCTTCACCCTCGACGAAATCACGAACGACATCACGGGCAAGACGCTTGCCTGCTTCGAGCCCGCACTGGACTATGTGGTTGTGAAGATCCCGCGATTTGCGTTCGAGAAGTTCCATGGTACCGACACCACGCTTGGCACGCAAATGAAGTCCGTCGGCGAGGTGATGGCCATAGGGCGCACGTTCAAGCAGGCGTACTTGAAGGCCGTCCGCTCGCTTGAGGCGCCGCTCAAGTACCACGATGCGGGGAGCTACGACCCGTGGTTCAGGCGCGAGCTTGAGGAGATCGAGGAGTTCAGGAAGGCGTTGAGCGTCGAACGGGGGAACGGGAAGTGCGAACTGGGCAGGGCCCTGTTCCGCCAGGCGAAGGTCTTTGGCTTTAGCGACAGGGAGATTGCAGAGGCGATCGGCTCCGACGAGATTACGGTGCGGAACAGCCGTCTCGCGCTAGGCATCCGCCCGGAGTTTGGCGAGGTCGATACCTGCGCGGGCGAGTTTGAGGCGGTGACGCCGTATTACTACAGCTACTACGGGTGGAGAAATGATTTGGCCGCAAAGAACAAAGATGGCGGAGAGGAGCTTGGTGGTCCTTGTGGCAAAAAGAAGCCCAAGATCATGGTCCTGGGCGGAGGGCCGAACAGGATCGGCCAGGGAATCGAGTTCCACTGGTGCTGCTGCCACGCGGCGTTCTCGCTTAGGAAGCACGGCTGCGAAGTCATCATGGTGAATTCCAACCCGGAGACCGTCTCGACCGACTACGACACTTCGGACAGGCTCTACTTTGAACCGCTGACTTTTGAGGACGTGATGGAGATCTACGACCGCGAAAGATGCGACGGGGTGATCGTCCAGTACGGCGGGCAGACACCGCTCAACCTTGCGGAGAAGCTCGAGAGGGCCGGCGCACGGATAGTAGGCACGTCGCCAAGGGACATCGCGCTTGCCGAGGACCGCGACTTCTTCCGGTCGCTCGTGGCCGAAGTCGGCATGCGCGAGCCGGCGAGCGGCATAGCCCATTCGGTCGAGGACGCGCGACGCATAGCGAAGGAGATAGGGTATCCCGTTCTCGTGCGGCCGAGCTTCGTCCTAGGTGGGCGGGGTATGGCGATAGTCTACAAGGAGGCCGAGCTTGATTCGTATGTCGCAGATGCCGTCGAGGCTTCGGAAGGCAAGCCCATTCTCATCGACAAGTTCCTCGAGCACGCAATCGAGCTTGACGTGGATGCAGTATCCGATGGAGAGACGACCCTTGTGGGCGCGATTCTGGAGCACATCGAGGCCGCCGGCTGCCATTCAGGCGACGCCGCGGCGATTACCCCGCCGGTAGGCCTTTCCGACAGAACGCTTGACGAAGTGAAGCGCTACACGGAGATTTTCGCCAAGCGCCTCCACGTCGTCGGCCTTGTCAATCTGCAGCTAGCGGTGAAGGACGGGGAGATATGGATGATCGAAGTGAACCCCCGCGCTTCGCGCACGGTGCCGTTCGTCTCCAAGGCGACGGGAATTCCCCTTGCCGACCTTGGCGCCCTTGCGATGGCAGGAGAAAAACTGGATATCGGCAATTGGCTGCAGTCGACTGCAGTCGACGGCGATCGGCAGCCGTATTACTGCGTCAAGGAGGCGGTCTTCCCCTATGTCAAGTTCCCTGGGGCGAAGATAACGCTCTCGCCGGAGATGAAGTCGACGGGCGAGGTGATGGCCATCGACCCCGACCGCATCGGCGCATACTACAAGAGCCAGGTCGCATGCGGCAGCCCACTGCCGAAGTGCGGCAACGTATTCCTTTCAGTGCGCGACGAGGACAAGCCGCAGGTCGCCGAGCTTGCCGCGAAGCTGAAGGCACTGGGCTTCGGCATTTGCGCGACGCTCGGCACCTCTACGTATCTCTGGAACCACGGCATTGAGTCGCGGGCTGTCTTCCGGATATCCCGCGGGCGCCCCAACGCCGTTGACCTGATCCGCAGGGGAGAGGTGCAGTGGGTTGTCAACACGTCGGAGTCGGACGGCGAGGCGTCTGGAGACTCTGTCGCATTGCGTTCCTCGGCAGTCGCCGCCGGGATACCAGTCACTACGACGCTCGCCGGCTTCGCCGCGGCCGTAGGGGGCGTTGACGACTTCACCCGCTTTGGCGAGGTCTCGGTTTGCACCCTGCAGGAGTACCATGTGCGGCTTGGACGCTGAGCCGGGGGGCTTGCGTTCTGAGTGCGCATTTGATATACTATGCATTTGTTCGCCTCCGAGCGGGGCGGGCTTGATCCTTGAAAACCGGGAGTTTGGAGATTAAAGAGAATTGCAACGTAGACGAGATTACAAGATTTTTCTTGCTAAGCGTATACGGGCGCACGATGGATGCCTTGGCATCAG
>JAEEHL010000217.1 GCA_016280825.1 Verrucomicrobiota bacterium | reverse complement strand
TCTCGCAGGGGTCGCGCCGTGGAGGGAGGAAGGAATCTGTATCTCGCAGGGGTCGCGCCGTGGAGGGAGGAAGGAATCTACAACCCCATCATCGAGCGGGAGGCAGGAGTGAAATGCCATCTCGCTGGATTGCAGGGGAAGGCAAAGACCTTCGTACTTGAACCCGACGGCAACGGCGTCCCGAAGCGGCGCGGGGTGCATATCCTCGAATCCTTCTACTACGCCGACGAGTTCACGGAGAAGATGATACCCTACTACGGCGAATTTCTCCTCGACAGCGGCGCGTTCACCCTCTTTACCGACGCCAAGAAGGGGCAGGGCATCGTGTGGGAGGAGTACGTGGACAGGTACGCCGACTTCATCAGGCGGAACAGGGTGCGCCACTTCTTTGAACTCGACATCGACAAGATTGTCGGCGGCGACAAGGTTCTCGCCCTGCGCCGTCGGCTTGAGAAGAAGGTCGGTGCGCAGTGCATCCCCGTGTGGCACAAATTTAGGGGGAAGGACAACTTCCTGCGTATGTGCCGCGAGTACAAGTACGTCGCAATCGGCGGAATCGTCAGCAAGGAAATCACGCAGGACGAGTACAGGTATTTCCCGTGGTTCATTTCGCAGGCTCACAAGGCGGGGGCGAAGATACACGGGCTGGGGTTCACCGCGCTTGCAAGCCTGCCAAAGTACCACTTCGACTCCGTTGACAGCACCGCGTGGACGACGGGCAACCGCTTCGGCGCGGTCTACTACTTCGACGGCAAGACGATGAGGAAGCACGGCAAGGGCGAGGGTCAGCGGCTGAAGGACTCGCGAGCCGTGGCGATAAACAACTTCAACGAATGGGTGAAGTTCCAGAAGTACGCTGAAACGCATCTGTAGTCAAACAGGGAGGCAAAGTAAAATGAAGAAGGCAAACAGTGGAGGTGCGCTGGTCGTGTGTTCTGGCGGGGTGGATTCCGTCACCGCGCTATATTGGGCGAAATGCCGCTATAAGCGCGTCGAGGCAATTACCTTCAACTATGGGGCTAATCACAATAAACGCGAGAGGGCGGCACTGCGCCGCGTTTGCGCCGATTCCGCAACGCCTCTCACAGTCATAAGCCTGCCGCTGGGAAGGTATTTCAAGTCCTCCCTTCTTTCGGGCGCGGACAAGATTCCCGAAGGGCATTACGCCGCCGATAATATGAAGTCAACGGTGGTTCCCTTCCGCAACGGCATCATGCTCTCGTTCGCGGCGGGGTTTGCGGAGAGCAATGGCTTCGGCGCGGTGGTTCTCGGCAATCACGGCGGCGACCATACGATATATCCCGATTGCCGTCCAGACTTCATCGACAGCATCGCCACGGCGATAAAATGCGGGACGTGGAATAAGGTCAAGGTGCTGTCGCCCTTCTGCAACATCACGAAAGCCGACATTGTAAGGTTTGGCGCACAACTCGGCGTCCCGTATAAGCATACATATTCGTGCTATAAAGGCGGAAGAAGGCACTGCGGAAAGTGTGGGACTTGCGTGGAGCGCAAGGAGGCGTTTGCGCTGGCTAAAGTCAAAGACCCAACGGAGTACGAGGCATGAAAAGCAAGAAGAAAAGCGGCTGGTTCTATGTGTCGAAGCGCATGGAAATCGCGGGGGCGCACTGCCTGAAACTCGACTACGAAAGCAAGTGCAGGAACCTCCACGGGCATAACTGGATAGTCACAGTCCATTGCAGGAGCAGGAAACTCAACAGGGCGGGGATGGTTGTCGACTTCACGCACATAAAGCGCGAAATTTACGACCGCCTCGACCATCACTGCGTCAACGACGTGGTGAAGGTGAACCCGACCGCCGAGAACATGGCGCGGTGGATTTGCGACCTCGTGCCGCACTGCTACAAAGTGGAGGTTCAGGAAAGCGAAGGGAACGTGGCGACCTATGAAAAAGTATAAGGTCAACGAAATCTTCTACTCGGTGCAAGCCGAGGGAAGGAACGCGGGAAGGGCGGCGGCGTTCGTGCGCTTCTCTGGCTGTAATCTCAACTGTCCGTTCTGTGACACCAATCACGAGGCGAGCGTGGAAATGACCGCCGCCGAAATCGACAGGGCTGTCGCAGAACTTGCGCCAAAGGGGGCGATGGTCGTGTTCACGGGCGGCGAGCCGACGTTGCAACTCTCGGACGACGAGGAACTTTGCAGGGGGCGTTTCCGCGCCATCGAAACGAACGGCATTATCCCCGCGCCGCGCTGGATTGATTGGGTGACAATCTCGCCGAAGACCGAACTCCCCGATGAAAACCTATTCAGGGCGAATGAGATAAAGATGCTCTACGGCTGGCAGAACGAGGCGCAGATGAAGTGCGTGGAGGTGACAGTCGCGCCACGGGCGACCCTGCTCTACGCACAGCCCATTGCCGACGAGAAGGGGCACTTCGCCGTGGACGAGGCTGTGGATTTTGTAAAGAGGAATCCCGCTTGGCGGCTTTCCCTTCAGTGGCACAAGTTGTTCAACATCAGGTAAAGACAGGAGGCAAGAAATGCTCACTCTAACTCACGAGCAGTACGCAAGCGACATCGACAAACTCTACAACGAGTTGCGGCTCATCATGCCGTCGAACATCCAGAAGGTGTTCGGCATTCCGCGAGGGGGTATGTACCCCGCCGCGATGCTGGCGCAGAAACTGCGCTTCCCCCTCGTGTTCAATCCCGATGAAATCGACGGCGACACAGTTGTCGTTGACGACCTCGTGGATAGCGGCGAGACGATGCGCCGCTTCATGTCCGAAGGCAAGGGCGGGTTCTTCGCCGCCGTCTACTCGAAGGGCAAGGTCGGGGATGGGCGCATTGTGGTCGGTTGTGCGATTCCATCGGGCGAGTGGATTGTATTCCCCGACGAAACGGGCGGCGGCATAGAGGAGAACTTCAGGCGGACGCTGGAGTACATTGGCGAGGACACGCGGCGCGAGGGGCTTATCGAGACGCCGAAGCGGATGCGCAGGGCTTACGACGAAATATTCGCGGGCTACAAAACAGACCCGAAGGAACTTATTAAGACGTTCGTTCAAGGAACCTGCAAGGAAATGGTGATACTGAAGCGGTGCGAGTTCTATAGCACTTGCGAACACCACTTCTTCCCGTTTTTTGGACATTGCTCCATCGGTTATCTCCCGAACGACAAAGTGATAGGCGTCTCGAAATTGGCAAGACTGCTGGATTGCTTCGCCAAGCGGATGCAGATACAGGAGCGCATGACGGCGCAGATTGCCGATTTCCTGATGGATGAACTGGGCGCGAAAGGCGCGTATGTCGTATGCGAGGGAGTGCATTTCTGCATGACGAGCCGAGGCATCCGCAAACAGGACGCAAGCATGGTGACTTCCGCCATTCGCGGCATCTTCGAGAACAACGCAAACGCCCGTCTGGAGTTTCTGCAATTTGTCAGGGATTAGCAAGAATTGAAAGAAACCTATCCGACAGGCGACGAAGTGCGCTGGTGGATGAGGAATCACGCGAACTTCCCGCGAGAGTTCCAGACGGTGAGGAAACTTTACGAAGAGGCAAAAACGAAAGGCGAGGCAAAAGATGAGAGCGACAAGCGAATACGCGACGCTGGGACACGCTGACAGGATGTGCGACTTCATATCGTCGTACATTCTCGACAGATACATGGAGCGCGACCCGAAGACGCGCTACGCCGTGGAGGTGCAGATGAAGGACAATTTCGTCACCCTCGGCGGCGAGGTGACGAGCAAGGCGAAATTCACGAAGGCGGAGCGAGCCGAGTTTGTGCGCGAAGCCGTGCGTCAGGTTGGCTATACCGCCGCCTACGCGAAGCGGTGGGGAGCGGACAATGTGCCGAACGCCGACGCGCTGAAGGTGACGGAACACCTGTCGGAGCAGTCGCCCGACATCGCGCAGGGCGTCGACGCGGACGGCTGGGGCGACCAAGGCATCTTCTGGGGAATGGCTATCCGCTTCCCGAAGACGGGCAATATGCCGCTCGACCACTTCATCGCACGAAGGATTGGCGAACGGCTCGTAGAGGAGCGCATCGGCGGCATAGACGTCAAGACGCAGGTGGAGGTGATGGACGGGCGCGTGTCGTCGGTCATCGTCGCCGTCCCGTGCTTCAGGCGCGATTTGCCCGACTTGCTTCAGGATATTCCGCCGCTCGTGCGCTCGGTCGTGGGACACAAGCCGCCGTCGCTCGTCGTGAACGGCACGGGCGCGTATGTTCGCCACGGCTCGATGGGCGACTGCGGCACGACGGGGCGGAAACTCGTCGTGGACTTCTACGGCGGCAACTGCCGCATCGGAGGCGGTTCGCCGTGGACAAAAGACCCGACGAAAGCCGACCTGACGCTGAACGTCTATGCGCGAAAGAAGGCTCTGGAGGCTATGGAGCGTTTCGGGCTGGAATTGTGCCATGTCGCCGTCGCCTGTTGCATCGGGCGGCGGGATATAACCGTCACCGTCTTCGACGGCATTACCAATCGACAGGTCGCGGACTGGACGGAAAGCCGCCCTGCGTCGGAGGTCATCGCGGAACTCGGACTCGACAAGCCCGTGTACGCCGACAAGTGCCGTCGCGGACTATTCGCGTAGCGTTCCCCTCGGCGGGAGGACGGCGTGGCGAAGTTGAAGTTGCTCACGAAGGAAGCCGCCGACAAGGTGGCGAATGTCGTCCAACAGGTCGTCTCCCTGTCGGAGGACGCCCTGTTCATACCCACATTCCGCAGGGCGTGGAACCTCATCTTCGGCGGGACGCTCCGCGAGTTCTGGTTCAAGGGCGGACGCGCCTCGTTCAAGTCGTCGTTCATCGCCATCTGCATCGTCATCGGCATGATGGCGGACGCGAAGAAGGCGGCGGAAGCCCTGAAGCGCGGCGACAAGAAGTACAAGCGGTTCCTCTCACACGCCGTCATCTACCGCAAGTACGGCGTAGACATCCACGACTCCACCTTCGAGACGATACGCTGGGTCGTGGAGGAACTGCTGGGGTACGGAAAACTCTGGTGGTTCGCCAAGTCGGGGCGCAGGGCGGTGTTCATCCCGACAGGCCAGCAGATACTCTTCAGGGGTCTCGACGACGCGCAGAAGCAGAAGTCCATCAAGTCTCCGTTCGGGTGGTTCAAGTTCCTGTGGTTCGAGGAGACGACGGAGTACGCGGGGATGGAGGAGATACGCTCCGTCAGGCAGTCGGTACAGCGCGGCGGACATCACTTCATCACATTCTGCTCGTACAACCCGCCGCCGTCCCGCACGGACTGGCTCAACGCGGAGGCGGAGAAGCCGACGGAGGGGCGAGCCGTCTTCCACTCGTCGTTCCTCGACGCGGCGAAGTACAGACCCGAATGGCTGGGCGAGGAGTTCTTCGCGGACGCCGCCGCCCTTCTGGAGACGGGCGAACGGGCGTTCAGGCACGCATCCCTCGGCGAGATAACGGGAACGGGCGCGGAGGTGTTCACCCGCGTTCACTGCCGCGCAATAACGCAGGAGGAGTTGAACAAAGTCAAGACGCACAGGAAAGGGCTGGACTTCGGCTTCGAGAACGAC
>JAEEHL010000027.1 GCA_016280825.1 Verrucomicrobiota bacterium | reverse complement strand
GGTCTCCATCGGCACACTCGGGCTATTGGGCGACGAGTCGGATATCCCCCTGCTGGAGTCCGTCCTGCAAAGGAACAGGCGACGCTACGAGGCCGCGGCAAACGCCGCCATCAAGCGGATAAAGGGTCGGGAGGGTATTGGAACTCCGACGGCTGGCAAAGAGGCTTCACTAACGTTGCGCCCTCTGCTTCGCGCTGTTCAGCCGCATGAAGGGCACTTCAATCGATTTTTGGGGTCTGGGGCACAGCCCCAGTTCAAAAAAAACTTTTATGGCGTATTTAAGGCGGTTGTGTGACGCGCAGCTAATGCGGAGTGGTAACGGAGCACTTTTGACAACCTTCGGAGTTTCAAAAAAATTCTACACGTATCTACACGTTCTACACGGCTAAAACAAAACATGAATAGAATAGTTGTTTTCTGTTGTCTATGTTGTTTCCCAATGCTCTCCACCTTGTCCGCGCCTCGGCTTGCTGTTCCGCCGGAGGGCGTGGCGTTCGGCGAGATAGCCGCAGGGGAGGCGGCTTCGAAGTCGATTGAACTCCGCAACGCCTCGCCGTCTCCCGTCACCGTCTCGCAGGTGAAGGGCTGCTGCGGCGCGGATGCCGCGCTCTCGGCTATGCGCATCGCACCGTTGTCTTCTGCGACGCTCTCGGTTTCGCTTAAGGCCATGCTCCCGGGCGAGTTCTCGAAGCACGTCCAGATTCTCTGCGACGATCCTGAAAGTCCTGTAATCAACATTCCCGTTACGGGCACGGCCGTCGAGTCGAAGACGGCCGCCGCCGCTGCACGCTGGACACTTCCGACCGTCCTCCTCGCCGGAATCGTCGACGGATTCAACCCCTGTTCCTTCGCCATCATGATTTCGCTTGCCGGAATCCTCGCCATCGGTGGGCGCAAACGCAAGGCGCGAATCATCGGCGGGCTCTCGTTCTGCATCGGGACGTTCGTCACATATATGCTGATGGGGCTCGGGCTCATGCAGGCACTCAAGGCGCTTGAGGGACTTCGCATTGTCCACGATGTCGTGATGGTACTTCTTGCGCTCGCGCTCTTTGTGCTGTCGTTCCTGAGCTTCCGCGACGCATTGCGCTTCCGCAAGATCCCCGTATTCTCCGTCGTGACTCTGAAGCTGCCGGAAGGTGTGAAGGTGCTTATACGTAAGATTGCGATGGAGAGCTGGAGTGGCCCGGCTGTCGCCCTCGCTGGCTTCGGCTGTGCGTTCCTCGTGACGCTCCTCGACGCGCTCTGCACGGGGCAGGTCTACGTGCCTGTCCTCGCACTCATCTCGCGCGAGCCAGGGGCGTGGCGCTCCTTCGCGCTGCTCTCGGTCTACAACCTCGCGTTCATCGCGCCGCTCGTCGTCGTGTTCGTCCTTGCCTCTAAGACGACAGACGCCTTCCAGATGGCGAAGTGGTCGTCCCGCAACGTCATCCCCGCCAAGATCGCGCTGGGTCTCGTCTTCGCGCTTCTCGGCGCGCTCGTCCTGCCGAACTTCGGCGCGCGCCTCGCCGAGATGGTGGTGAGGTAGCCGCGACTTGCCGCGCATCCCTCGTTTTTGATATAATTCCAAGCATGAAAGGACATTCCATGGCGAAATGGGGAAGGGCTGGGGCGGTGAAGATCGGCCCGTATCTGCTTTGCGCCGCAGTCCTGGCGTCGCCTGCGGCTGTCGCTGCGCCGAGGTTCAAGGTCCTTTCCAACCTTCCCGGATGCGACCCCCTGTTGGAGGGGTGCGCCTGCCATGCGGCCGAGAAGGTGACGGCAAACTGCATCAAGGTCAATCTCGACCTCGGGGCGACGACCCCGTGGACGGGCTCGCTGACATGCGGGCTCAAGGTGTTCGCCGACGACGAGGCCATGAACGTGTTCACGCCTGAGTCCCTCTACGCCGTCCTGGGGGGCTACACCTTCAAGCGGCTCGGCCCGCTCAACCTCTCGGACGGGCGGACGCCCGCCGAGGTAGTCATGTCGCACCCGAACGGGGAGCCGGTCCGCTTCGCCTTCGCCGACGGGGAGTCCATCGGCCGTCCCGCCCCCGGCGTGTACGTCGAGAGGGACGCGAGGCTCATGATGGTGGACGCCGAGGGCTGGGCGACGACACACGACCCAGTCTACTACGACCTCTACGTGGGCGACGGCTCGCGCCGCAGGTTCCTCGCTACCGACATGACCGGCGCCCTCGGGGCGCTCGTGTCGATAACTACCCCTCGCGGCGTTACCATGACGCCCGCCGACATGGGCGTAGAGATAATATACGACTCGAACGGCGTCCGCCAGTTCCTCACGCCCTCGCGCCTCGCCGACGTCACGATGGCGGACGGCTTCAACGGATACAATGTCGCCGTCTACGCCATCCAGGCACCTCCTGCAAAGGATCCGGCTTCCGGCCTCTACATCCTGCCGGTCGCCCAGCCCGTCGAGCGCATGGAGCTCAGGCAGGGGAGGAACGACTGGAAGCGCGCCGTGGTCACTGTCCAGACCGGCGGCGGCGAGCCGCAGGAATACGTCTTCGACTACGAGGTCGGCGACTGGTCGCTTACGCGGCCATCCGGAGTGCGGGAACTGAAGAACAGGGTTGTCGCCGACGAACGCGCCGCCCAGATCGTCAAGGAAGTGCGGACAAGGGATAAGAAGACCGTTTCCCGTACCGAGAAGAACTACAAGTGGGAGCCGTGGGGGTTCGCGATGACGAACAGGGTGGAGGGCTTCGGCGGCGTCACGGACACGACCTCGTGGACGTACTACACGAGCGGCAACGGCAAGGGACAGGTCAAGACCGAAAAGCGTCAGTCGGGACTGCTAATACAGTACGCCTACGACAACCTTGACCGTGTGACCTCAGAGACGCGTTCCGGTCCTGATATGATGACCGAAGTTACGACATACGACTATTCGCCGGTTGATCCAAGCGACCCCGTGCTCCCGGTAGACACCCGCCCACGTACCATCGTCAGGAAACTGAACAACATCGAATGCGAGCGCACCTACTACGTCTATTCGCCGCTTACAAACATCGTCGAGCGCGTAGGCACCCAGGGCGCGGCCTATGGATCGACCAACGTACTACGCACGGTTACGGCGTTCTACCCT
>JAEEHL010000216.1 GCA_016280825.1 Verrucomicrobiota bacterium | reverse complement strand
TTGCATTATTCCTGGAAGACAGGCAAATATTTGCAGATTGCTTGCGCAGTCGCGGGGTCTGTCCCCAGTGGTTCCAACTCCCTCACTCCAAACTCCCTCACTCACCCACTCCAACTGACTACTGATCGACGTAGCGCTTGAGGGCGGTGCGCGCGCGGGCGGTGCAGTCGAGGGAGCTTCCAAAGCCGCCGTCCTTCCGCTGGCGGCGCACGAGCTCGCCTACGAGAAGCCTCGCCTCTTTTGCATACGAGACGTGGCCTGTCGCCTTCTTTCCGGCGAGGGCGATGCCGATCGAGTCGACGAGCGCGCAGCATTCGCACCCGTCGCCGACCGACTCGCCTTCCTTCTTCTTCTCCGCGCCTTGCTTCTTTAGATACGCCTGGGCGAGCGCAAGGTGGTCGCAGACCGACATCTGCCGCATCTTCGAGATGCTCCTGAAGAGAAGGTCCCTGTGCTCCCACGCGCCTTCCGTGACGCCGGGCTTGTATTCGTGAACGACGTTCGTGGCCCGCCTGACCGGCACCTCCTCCAGCACGCAGCCGATTGACCAGTTGACGCGGCGCTCGGCGTCGTCCGGCCTAAACCACGTGTCGAGCTCGGGATACGAAAGAGCGTACGGGCGCGACTTCACGTCGACGTCCCTGCAGAAGTTGTCGGTCTGGTCCTTCGAGAAGACGTACTCGCGCCAGCGCTCGTCCGACCATGGCGCGGAGCCGAACGGGCGGTCGCACTCGACGAAGCGGCAGCCGCGCACGACGTTGTCGTAGCCGCCGTGCGAGAAGACGGTGCCGAAGCCGCCGCGCCCGGGATCGCCGCACCTTATGAACGTATTGCCGACGACGAGGTTGCCGGAGTCGCCGTCGTCGAAGTAGATCGCCGCGACGCCGTGACCGAGGCCGCTCGAGATGTCGACGAAGAGGTTGTCCCTGATGACGTTGCCGCGCGCCGAGGCGTTGCGGCCCTGGTAGACCGCGCCCGTGTCGTCGATCGCGTAGCAGACGTTCGAGACGACGTTGCGCTCGAAGACGAGGTTGTTGCCCGCGAGAACCGCGGCGATCCCCGTACCGTCGCAGAAGACGTTGCCTCGCGCCACGTTGCCCACGCCCGAGAGGCGCAGGGAGAACGTGCGCGAGGGCTGGACGACCCCGGCATTCCTGAAGCGGCAGTTCTCGACGACGTTCCCCCCGTCTTCGAGGGTGCGCCTGTCGCCGCCGCCGACACATGCGCCGTAGGTGCCGATGTTCTCGAACGTGCAGTCAACGACGCGGCAGTCCCTGCAGTCCTGGAGATCGAGGGCGGCGAGGCGGAAGTTCCTGAACGTGCAGTTCGTGAAGACGACGTTCACGCAGTTGGAGAGCACGACGCCGCTGCCGCAGCCGTTCTCGAAGAGAAGCCCCGAGAACTCGACGTCCCTGATGCCGTCGCGCCTGACTACGGGGTCTGTCCCCGAGGCGATGGAGACGCGGGACGACTTCGAAAAGCCCGCTGGCGGCATGACGTAGAGCGTTTCGGAATCGCGGTCGAGCGCGTATTCGCCGGGCTCGTCAAGCTCCTCTACGAGGTTCACCGCCTTCCAGCGCCCGCCAGTAGGATGGAGGTCAGCGAACTTGATGCGCGGCGCGGCGGCAAGCTCGATTGCGGAGTGCGCGGCGTCGATCCTCTCCGCAGGCACGAAGCTGTCGAACCAGTTGAATGTCCAGAAGCCGTGGAGAAGGACTTCAGGCGCCTTGAGCCAGCGTTGCGGGCGCGAGCCGTCGTAGCGGAAGACCGGGTGCGCGGGGTTGCCGGCCGGGCAGTCCTTCAACGGGCCGTATTCGCCTATGAACGCCCACTTTCCTCCGTTCGGCCATTCGGCGAGGCGCATCCATTCGCCGTCGACCGCGAGCACGGGGATCGGCAGGTCGCGGCGCGTCTGGCCGTATTCGAGCGCGGCGGTCTTCCCGCCCTTCTCGCGCCACCACTTTACGCCAAGCCCCCTGAGGTCGCATTCAAGAACCTTGCCCGGATTGTCCATGCGCGCGGCGACGGCAGGGTCAGAGACGGGCCTGAACATTGAAAAGCCAAGCTGCTTCCCGCCGTCCACGTGCGCCGAGCCGTCAATTTCGCGGACGACCTTGCGCGGCGGCGGCTGAGGCTTGAAGCCGCCCGGGCCACTTGGGAATATCGGCAGGGCGTCGGTTTTCTCGCGCCACTCAGGCCGGCCGCCGTAGCCCCAGAAGTAAGTCGCATGGACGAGGTCTGCGAGATTCGTCGACTGCGCCCCTTGGCTGCCGAACGAAAATTCCACGGCGCCCCTGCGAAGCCCTCCCTCAGTAACGTCGTAGTCGAAGCGGGAAAGACTCGGGGAGCTCGACACCACGCCTATCCAGCGCCCGTCGAGCGCGCTCCATGCGCTCCTTTGCGGCGAAACGCCCTCTTTGCGCGCGAACTCCTCGGCGGAAAGCGCGCGGAACGGCGCAATCTGGTTGAAGGAAAAGCCGGCGAGAGGATAGCGAGAGGGAGCGCGGACCGCCAACAGCGCGATGTCAAGCCGCTTCGCGTCAAGGTCTGCCGTCAGCGAGAAGACGGCTTCGCCCTCGACATGGACCGAGGAAAACCTCGACTGAGTAAACCTCGCAACGACTTCGCTTCTGCCAGCGGGCAGCTTGTCTATCTTTATTGCATCGGCATCGACGCAATAGACCGCGTGCGTGACGATTCCGCTGCCAAATGCGATCGAGAAGCCGATGGAGCCGAATTCTCCGTCGGGAGGGGGCGATGGCTCTGCGAAGAGCGACGCCGCAAGCGCCGCCGTTGCCGCGAGCAAGACAAGCCCCGCTTTCGCGTTTCTGTCGTGGTTGGTCATTTTAATGCAGATTTAGTGTGCGCTTAGCGAACGACTACCGCCGTGCCGCTTGCCGCCCAGTAGACTTCACCGCCGTCGCCAAGGACGATCTTCCCGTTTTGTACCTTCCCGGCGTAGTTCCCGCCGGTCCAGAGAGCGCCGTCCTTGTGGGCCTTTGAGAGTATCTTCACCTTGCTGCCGAGGCAGTTTAGCTTCGCGTCAGACGATTTCATGTCGAGGTCGTGGAGGACGAGGGTCGACCCTGCGCTCCACGTCCAGTTGTTCGTGACGTCCATGACTGCCGTGGAACCGATGCAGACATCCACCTTTCTGTATGCGCGATTGCTGCTTCCGTCGTCTGGCATGGGCATATACGTCCTTCCGGCAGCCTTGAGCTGCTGGTCTATGAAGAGCTGGCCGATGCCGGTGGCGTCCTGCCGGTAGTACGTGCCGCTGGAATAGCCGGATACGTCGACGGTCACGGAGAGACCTTCCCAGCCGATAGTGTCCGTCTGGTATAGGGCCACCCTTCCGCCAGACGAAAGCTGCAAGCCGCCGCCGACTATCCCGAGGCTGGCGACTATCGTTCCGTCGCCCACAATCCGCGCCGCAGAGAGCCAGACGCTTCCTCCGGTGCCAGGGGCGTACGAAAGGCCGTCGCCGCCGCCGGATGCGTCTATCGTGCCGGATATCTGCAGCGTCCCTCCGACGTCGAGTTTTACCGCGCCGCCGCCGTAGGCAGACGCGATATAGCCGCCCGAGCCGAGCGAGAACGGCCGCAGTATCGAGCCGTATGCGTTCGTGGCGCCCGAGCCGATGCCTGCATGGGCCGGGCCATAGTTCGACTTGGCGACTTGGCTGCGCCCGGTTCCGGACCTGTTCTTGTGACCATTTGCCTTGATCCGTATTTCGCCGCCCTCGTCGACTGCCGCATCGCCGCCGACCTCGATGCTGAGCTTGTACATGTCGGTGTCCGTGTCCTGGGTGGTGGCGGAGTGTGTAAGGACGGCGTCTCTCGCCACGAGAAGGTTGTGCGAAACGACGTTCGGAGACTCGAAGTAGTCGAGCACGTTTGTAGAGCCGGCGAGCAAGTTCATGTCGCGCGCGACTTCGAGCCGCCCGCTGGACTTGAACGTCACGAACCCGCCGTCGCCTCCTACAAGAAGCGCGCCGAGCGCCAGCGAGCCGGAGGCGTTGACCGTGAAGGAGCTTCTTTCCGGCGGGCAGATGCAGGCCTGCGTGCCCTCGCCCGGTACGATTCCGTTGGCCCAGCACGCGGCAGTCGAGAACGAAGTTCCGCCGCCTATCCATTCCGCCGCGGCAGTCGCCGAGAAATCCCAGTTCACGTTGCCGTCGTCAACTTCCGGGCGCGATGAAAGCGCGCCCGCGGCTATCGTCGCTCCCTGCGAGGCGTCACAGCCGGAGACATATACGCCGCGCACGTGATGGCAGGAGGTCGCCTTGAGGTTCCACTGTCCAGTTCCGCCGGGAGCGAGCGTTATCAAGTGCGTGTATGCGCCGCTTGTGCCGGAGAGCCCGTAGAGGGAAAGGCGGTTCACCTCCACCGTTGCGCCCGGCTTGAAGCGGAAGGTGAGCGGCGCGGTAGCGCGCGCGTTGAAGTAGAGCGCCCTGAAGCCGCTCTTGAAGTCTATCGAGCCGCCCTGCTTGGCGACTACTATGCGCGAGAAGCTGTTGCCGCCGAGGTCGATTTCCTGTGCTCCGTCGCCCTCAAGCCGCAGTTCTTCGTAGGCGCCGGCGACGAAGGTCCCGAACGAGGCGAACGCATTTGTCACCACGAGGTTCGCGCCGTTGGACAGCGTGAGCAAGGCTTCGTTGGTGAGCGAGTTCACGGTGACGCTCGAGGCTATCACGGGATAGTTGTCGAGGCCTGAGGGGATAAGCAGCCTGTCGGTCTCGACCGGAACGCGCCCGAGCGACCAGTTCCCCTCGTCCGACCAGTTTGTTCCGCTGCTGCCCGTCCAGGTGTTGAGCTGCCCGGGAACTGGCGCCGGGAATACGCTCCAGTTCAAGTTGTTGCCGGAGTTGACGCCGTCGATGTCCCTGATAAGCAGGCCGGCGCTGGCGTCGGAGTCCTTTACGTCGCAGAAGTTGACGGAGACCGCCGCGTTCGCGCCGACGTTCAGCTGCCACTGCGTCCCCTCGTCCAGAGACCGCAGTACGATCTGGCTGCCTGCCGCGCCCGAGAGAGTAAGGCTGCCGCCTTCCTGTATCGTCGTCTTGTTTGCCGCGCCCGCGCCGAACGAGATCTTCTTGCCGGGCACAGCGCACGAAAGGGAGTAGAAGCTGTTGGCTCCGACGATCACGGCGTCCTCGCTGCCCGCGAGCACGACCGCGGAGCCGGTGGCGCAGCGCAGTGCGCCGCCGCCGGAGCCGGTCTCGAGCCGCTTCGTCACCGTAAGCGTCGC
>JAEEHL010000215.1 GCA_016280825.1 Verrucomicrobiota bacterium | reverse complement strand
CCGATGGACCGCCTCATCTGCGGCGACGCCGGCTACGGCA
The DNA here is from genome assembly GCA_016280825.1 of Verrucomicrobiota bacterium. Taxonomy (GTDB): domain Bacteria; phylum Verrucomicrobiota; class Kiritimatiellia; order RFP12; family UBA1067; genus UBA1067. The sequence continues at coordinate 10,605 of JAEEHL010000215.1, read as the reverse complement.
AGACGGAAGTCGCCATGCGCGCGGCGTTCATCGCGGCGATGAACGGCAGGCAGACGGCAGTGCTCGCGCCGACGACCGTGCTCGCCGAACAGCACTTCGAGACGTTCACCTCGCGCTTCGACGGCACGCCCGTGAGAATAGAGTCGGTCTCGCGCTTCCAGTCGCGGCAGACGCACGGCGGCACGTTCGGCAGGCTCGCAAACGGGGTATGCGACATCGTCATCGGCACGCACGCAATACTTACGCCGAAGATACGCTTCCACGACCTGGGGCTCGTCATCATCGACGAGGAGCAGCGCTTCGGCGTAAGGCACAAGGAGTTCCTGAAGCGCCTGCGCGAGACTGCCGACGTGCTCACCATGTCGGCGACGCCCATCCCGCGAACGCTCTACCTCTCCATGACAGGCGCGCGCGACCTCTCGCTCGTCAGGACGCCGCCGAAGGAAAGGGTCGCGGTGGAGACGGTCGTCGCGAGGGATTCCGACGAGACGGTGCGCGCGGCCATCAGGCGCGAGACTGCGCGCGGCGGGCAGGTGTTCTTCCTCCACAACAGGGTCTCGACGCTCGCGATGGCGGAAAGGCGGCTTCATGCGATCGTGCCGGAAGTGCGCACTATCACGGCGCACGGCAGGATGGACGCGCGCGAACTCGCCTCGCGCATGAGGGCATTCGAGAGGGGCGAATGCGACATGCTCATATCGACCACGATCGTCGAATCTGGCATCGACATACCGAACGCGAACACGATCATCGTCGACAGGGCCGACACGTTCGGCATGGCCGACCTCTACCAGCTGAGGGGGCGGGTCGGCAGGTCGTCGCGGCAGGGCCACGCCCTTTTCCTGCTGCCCCCTTCCGGCGCGATAGACTCGGACGCGCGGGAACGGCTCGACGCGCTGAAACGCCACGGCTCGCCCGGCTCGGGCTTCAACCTCGCGATGCGCGACCTCGAGATACGCGGGGCGGGCAATCTCCTTGGCGCAAAGCAGTCGGGCCATATCGCGGCAGTCGGCTTTACGCTCTACTGCAAGCTCCTCAACCGCACCATCGCGCTTCTTAGGGGGGAGAAGCCGAAGGAGCCGGCGGAAGCGCGGCTCAACCTCGACTTCCTCGACCTGTCGCCGGCGGCGGAGAACCCGGATTGCGCCGCCGCGATCCCCTACGAGTACATCGAGGACGACGCGGCGAGAATCGAGATCATGAAGCGCATTGCGCAAGTCGAAAGCGAGCGCGACGTCTCGCGCCTCAAGGCGGAAATGGAAGACCGCTTCGGCGCGCTGCCAAAGAGCGCCATGCGGCTTCTGAAGATGACTAGGCTGCGCGCAATGTGCGCCGCCGCAGGCATCGGCAATCTCGACGTCAGGGGCAGCCGAGCCGTGTTCTACCGCAGCAGCTCGCGTGAAATCGCGAATGTGCTCTTCTTCAAGGGCACCACGGCCGACGCAAAGCTTCGCGAGCTCATGAACGCCGCCCGCAATTTCGCCACCGCCTGAGCAAATGCAAGAAACGCGCCATGCCGGAAGGCAGTGGCGCGTTCCCCGACTTTGCGCTTTCGGCGCAACTAGGCTTCAGGCTTCGTCTTCTTCAGACCAAGGCCGCGGTCGCCCTTCTTCCATTCGCCGCGCTTCACGAGCAAGTCCACCCGCTCGAAGCGCTTCAGCACGTTGCGCCTCGACGTGATCTTGCCCTTGCCCTTAAGAGATGCATGTTGACTCATTGATTGCTCCTTTCATCCTCGATTGCCTGCGAATTATATCATTTTTTCCCGTTGCTTTCAACAGGCGCCTCGGCAGGCTCCTCCTCCGGCAGAAGGCCCTTGAACTCCTCGCTCGCCTCCACCTTCGCCTCGCGGATCGCATTTCTGATGAATTTCATCGTGAATTCGCGCTCGCGGCTCTTCCGGAGCATGGCGACGACATCCTCGAGCTTGGGGACCTCCCTGACCTCGGGCGTCTTCACGAGGATGTGGCTCGCGCGGACCTTCTCCGGCTCGCCCGGCTTGTCGTCCTTCGCCTCCACCGCAGGCTGCTTGTCGGTGACCATGATGAGATGGTAGCCGAACCTGGTCTTTACGGGCGCGGAGACTTCGCCTACCGCGAGCTCAAAGGCCGCCTTGTCGAACTCAGGCACCATCTGGCCGTGCGTGAACAGCCCGAGGTCGCCGCCCTTCTCGCTCGACGGGCAGGCGCTGTGGGCCTTGGCGAGTTCCGCGAACTTCTCCGCCTTCGCCGTCTTGTCCGCAACAGCGTCAATCTGAGCCTTGAGCGAATTCACCTGCTCAAGGGCCTTGCCGCTGCCTTCCGCCGCGAGGGCGTTGTTGGTGACGATCTCGTCGATGCGCTGCTGCGCCTCCTTGGCGAGGTCGCCGAGATCCGCCGTCGCCTGGATGGACTTGAGGTACTTCTCGATGATGATGCCGTCCTTGAACTCCCTAAGGGTGCGCTCCTTGCCGAGGGGAGACTTCTCTGCGGCCTCCTCGATCGACTTCGGGGCATCGGGCTGGCCCGCCACCGACTTGAGGAACTCCGCCTCGCGCACCTTCATGTCTTCGTCGGTCACCGTGACGCCGGCCGCGATCGCCTTGGCGACAAGCACGTTTTCGAAGAGGAATCCCTGCGCGAGGTTGTTGCGGAACATCTGGCGCGCATATTCGAGCTGGTCTGCGGGGATCTTGTCCTTCCGCATGTTGATGATGCGCTCGACGTCCTGCTCGAGCTCTCCCTTGGTGAGCGCCTTGCCGTTGACAACAAGGGCCGCGTCATTGGCATTGGCCGGCTTCGCCTCTTCCGGCTGCGGCTTTTCAGAATCGCCCTTTTTGCATCCAGCCGCAAAGAGCGCGGCAATGGCAAGCGCCGAGAGCGCCGTCTTCAAGGTGTTCATGTCTGTTTCTCCTCTCTGGTTTCTCCTGTTTGGAATCGGCGCAGCCGTCTTACCTTGTGGCAAAGAGGCGGCGCGACCCGTCTATAGATGCGTAGTATATACAAATTGCATGCATACTTTCAAGTAAAATCTGCGCTTACTCCAAATACTTCTCGGCGTTCGCGGGGTCGAGGATGCGCTCGTACTTCTCCCTTTCGCGCTTCTTGAGACCGTACTTCTCGGCGTAGTACGGCGAGTCCGCATGGAGGCATACGGCATCCCTTATTATGCCGATGCGCTTCCTGAAGAACCGCCGCAGGAAGCCCGTTATCACCGCGTCCTCCATCCACACCTGCCCGCCGACATGCCCGTTGAAGTGCGTGCTCATCACGAGATAGTTGAAGAACGGGCGCATGAGCGAGAAATGGCGGCGCCTGAACGCAGCGCACCAGCCGCCCGCCTCGCCCTCCTCCACGACCATCGTCCGCCCGCCAACGATGCGTACGTCCTCGACGTACTTCGCGCCCTGAGGGCGCGCGCCAGTCGTCTTGTCGTCCACGACGACGTTCAGCGAAAGGAAGCCGTAGTCGCGGTAGACCGCCATGTAGTCGAGAAGGATCCGGTCGAAGCACGGCGGAAACTCGATGACGTCGTCGTCGAGATCTACGATGATGTCGGCCTTGAGCATGGGGAAGAGCTTCTTGTACGCGGCGAAGTGCTCGTTCCTGCCGTTGTACACGATGGTGAGATCATCGCGCGAGCGGTAGCGCTCGAGTATCTCGCGCGTGGAATCGGTGGAGCCGTTGTCCATGATGACTATCTGGTGCGAGAGCGCGGGGTCGAGAGACTTAAAGAGTTTTTCAAGGCACACCTCAAGCATCGGCGCCCTGTTCCACGTAAGCATGCCTATCGATATGTCGGGCTTCTTCATTCCGCCCCCTCCTGTCCTTTCGCAAGCGGCAGAAGAAGCGTGAACACGCAGCCATGCGGCACGTTAGCGCGCACGGAAAGCGAACCTCCCATCGCCGCAGCGGATTCGCGCGCATTGCAAAGCCCGATGCCGAAGCCGCCCTTGCCGCTTTCAAGCACGGTCTTCGCGCGGTAGTACCTGTCGAAGGCGCGGCGCATTTCGTAAGCCGCCATTCCCGGCCCCTCGTCGGCGAACTCCACCCGCGCCATTCCGCCGTCGAGCGAAAACCCTACCGTCACCTTGCCGAATGGAGCCGCGTACTTGAGGTCGTTGCCAAGGAGGTTCCATGCAATCTGCACAACAGCCGTCCTGTCGGCCTCGACGAGAACTCTTCCCTCGCCCTCGAACGCAACCTCGCCCGACGCCTCCTCCGCGTAGTCGGCGGCGAAGAGCGCATACGCCTCGCGCACCGCCTCCACGACGTCGAACACCTCCTTTGCCGGAGCGGGCCGCCTGCCGCCAAGCCGCAGAAACGCCTTTAGGTTCTCGACAAGCCGCAGCATACGCTCAACAAGGACCTTCGCGTCCGCATCGCTTCGCCCGATTGCGCCGCGCATCCCGACAAGAGGCGTCGAAAGGTCGTGCGCAGTCGCCGCGAGGAAGTCGTCGCGCGAGCGCACGTAGTCAATGAAGAACTTCGCGCCGAGGAACGTAATGACAACGAGCACAAGCAGAAATACGGGCACGAACAAGTAGAACGTGAGCGCGTAGTCTCGCTCCTCGATGTTGGTCCACCGTGCGTATACCGTCTCGCCGTCCCGCTCGCCGACTCCACGTGCCCAGACTAGCCGCCCTCCATCGGCGGCCCTCCACCCCCACATGTCGCGGCGCTTCGTGCCGCTCTCCGGATTCCAGTCCTTCCACGACATGTCTGCAGGATATTCGCCGAACTCAGCCGCTCCACTGACGATGCCCCTTCCACGCTCCCAGGCGAAGTCGGCCTGGGACGGGTCGTCGCGCATGGCCTTCGCCGCACGTTCGGTGGCGGAATGTACACGTGCCTTTTCCTCTCGCACGATAACGGGGACGTCCACGAGAAGAAACCGTATTCCCAGAGCCACCACCACGACGGTCGGCAAGCTCAGTGCAACGACGCTTCTAACGACTCGTCCGCTGAGACCTTTCATCTCAAAGCCCCATCAGCTCCCTTGCCTTTGCAAACTCGGCGGAAAGGTCGATCTTGCGGTTCCCGTCGACGTATCCCTCGCGCCTGAGGTTCTCGACGAACCGACGGAACTTGTGGGGACCTGCCTTCAGGTTGTCGAGCGCGACAACCTCGGCGGAGCCGAAGGTACACGCCTCTGAAAGCATCCCCGTAGACTCCGCCGTGACGTACAGCTTCTTCGCAAGCTGCACAAAGGCGGGAATCGGGTTGAAGTGGTCCTTGGAGTAAATAAGCTTGTATGCCCAGGGGTAGGAGTCGACAACCGCCTCGACATCCGGCGGGGTTCGCCGCGAAGTGGTAACGCAAAGCTCGGCGCCCTTGTTCGCGGCGAATATCTCGTCAAGCCGCGCCTTCATCCACTCGGCCGTCATCGTCGAGCACTTGTTCGGCCCGCCAACGATTACTCCGACGAGATTCTCCGTCGCGCCTTGATAGCGCTCCTTGAACGCGGCGACGCCCTTCTCGTAGAACGCCGCGTCGCTGGCAACGAGGTTTGCCGGAATCTCCACGACGTTTGGCCTCTTCGCGGGATTGTCGAACGACGGCGCGAGAATGCAGTCAAAGCCAGCGAGAGAGTAGCCGCGTGGATAAAGGACTACGCCGCACTTCGCGCCAAGATTGTTCGCAAGCGACTTTGCCGCGTAGAACGTCCCCGAGCCAGTGCCGATTATGGTTGGGTGGTTCGGTGGTTCGGTAGTTGGGTGGCTGGGTGGTGATGAGTGATGAGTGATGAGTAACGAGTGGGGGAGTGGGAGAGTGGGAAAGAGGCGAAGGGTCTTTATGCCGACGAAGTCGAGGAGGTAGCTGAGCGCCTTGTGAAGCGGGCTCTTGAACCTCACCGGCACAAGCTCGAAGTCAAGCCCCAGCGCACGGGCGAACGCCCTGGACTGGTTCTCGTGGCCGGCCTTGCCGTCAGTTAGCAGAATGGCTTTCATGTTGCTTTTCTGTAGCCTCCATCATGTCTGAACCAATCAATCGCGCCCTCGCGGTCAGTGAAGACGCCGTCGAGCTGCGCCTCGTACGCCTTTGCGAGAATCCTGCCAAACTCGGGCCCAGGGCGCATCCCTGCCGCGAGAAGGTCTCGGCCCATCAAGAGCGGCTTCGGCGCGGAGTCGGCAACCTCAAGGCGCTTTGCCTCCGCAAGAAGCCACTCAAGCGGCTCCGTCTCCGCCTTGAACGGCGGCCTCCCCGCGTCGTCCGCCGTGCAGACGCGCACGAGCCTGTCGATGCGCTTCACCTTCGCAGAGAGCCTCCGTATCGCGCCCTCGCGGGCCTTGGATTTCCAGAGCGCGTATGGCCGCATGTGGCATTCGACAAGTGGGAGCACTTCGTCAATGAGGGCCCTCTCGCCCAATATGCCCTCGAGAAACGCCCTCGCGGGAGCCACGCCCTGTTCGTCATGGCCGAGCGAGCGTATGCGGCCGACAGACCTGTCGAAGAAGGAGCATTTCGGCTTGCCGAGATCGTGGCAGAGGACAGCGAGGCCGACAACGAGGTCTTCGTGACTGTCACCGGTGCGCCTTTCGGCAAATGCGTCAAGGCAGCACTTCGTGTGCTCCCATACGTCGCCCTCCGGATGCCACTTTGGGTCCTGCCGGCAGCCGACAAGCGCCTCAAGCTGCGGATAGAAACTGATCCAACCGGTGGAGCGCAGGAACTCAAGGCCCTTTGATATCCTGACGCCCTTCAGGAGAAGTTTCGTCCACTCCTCCTCCATCCTCTCGGCGGCAAGCCCCTCAAGCCCGATGCCGCGGCATATCTGGATTGTCTCGGGCGCAGGCTCGAGGTCGAAGCGCGCGACGAACTGCATTCCCCTAAGAACCCGCAAAGGGTCCTCTACGAACTTCGGGCTTACGTGTCGGAGAACTTTCGCCTTGAGGTCGGCGATTCCGCCGTTCGGGTCTATGACCTCGTCAGTGAGAGGGTCGAGGTATATGGCGTTTATCGTGAAGTCGCGCCTGAGGGAAGCCTCCGCGACGCTGAGCGAGGGATCGGACAGGACGGAAAAGCCGCGGTGCCCGATGCCGCTTTTCGATTCGCGCCGCGGCAAGGAGACGTCGATGTCGACGTTCTTGAGCTTCAGCACGCCGAACGAAACGCCGCAGAGCGAATACGGATGGCGCTCGCCTACAATGCGCTCGAGGCGTTCGGCGGGAATGCCGAACACCTCGATGTCGATGTCCTTCGATTCAACGCCGAGAAGCCTGTCGCGGACGCAGCCGCCCACCATGAGCGCGCGCCCGCCCGCGTCCCTCGCGGCCGCAGCGATGTCGGCCGCGACGGAACGCGCAGTATCGGCGGTGGACGCCGTCGTCAGACTCCCGAATAGGAGACGAAGCCGCCGTCGACGGGCAGCGTGACGCCGGTGATGAACGACGCCTCGTCGGAAATGAGGAAGCGCGCCGCGCCGTGCAGGTCGGAGGGGCTGCCGAACTTGCGCATGGGGGTCTTCGCGATCACCTTGTTGCCGCGCGCAGTCAGCGTCTTGCCGTCCTTCTCGAGCATGAGGAACCTGTTCTGGTTCGTGATGAAGAACCCCGGCGCAAGCGCGTTCACCCTGACGCCCATCGGGGCGAGGTGGGTGGCGAGGAAGCGCGTGAAGTTCATTATGCCCGCCTTCGCCGCGCCATACGCCGCGACCTTCGTAAGCGGCTGGTAGGCGGCCATCGAGCAGAAGTTGAGCACGCTCCCGCCCTTCTTGAGCATGTCCCTGCAGAACACCTGGCAGGGGAGGATGGTGCCAATGAGGTTGAGCTTGTTCACGAACTCGAAGCCCTCTGGCGCGAGGCCGAAGAAGGTGTCTTCGAGCTTCACGCCCTTCGTCATCTGCTCGGCGGCCGTCGTGCCCTTCGGGTGGTTGCCGCCCGCGCCGTTGATGAGAACGTCGATGCGGCGGAACTTCTTCAGGACCACCTTGCGCGCGGCCTCGAGCGAGGCGCGGTCGAGCACGTTCGCCTCGACCGCGATGCAGTCCTTGAGGCCCTTCTTCGCGAGCTTCTTGACGAATGCGTCGGCGACGTCCTTGCGCAAGTCGAGCACCGCGACCTTCGCGCCGTGCCTGAGGAGGTCCTCCGTCATCGACGAGCAGAGCACTCCGGCCGCGCCCGTGCATACGATGACCTTGCCCTCTACGCCCTTGTCCGTGACAACCTTCATGATATCTTCCTTTCGTTTGTTTTGGATTGAATGCAGAAATGACTATGCGTTGAACCGCTCGCGGTCGATCCAGAGCCCGAGCGCCGGGTTGGGGATGAAGTACACCTCCTCGCCGTCGACCTTGTTGTAGCCGTACTCGAGCTTCTTCGGGTCGTACTTCGCGGCCATCTCGTCGTAGTCGCCGGAGAGGAACCCGACCGACTCGATCTCCTCGCGGGTTATGTTCTTCACGCAGTAGCGTATCGAGAACCTCCCGTCAGAGGAGCCGTGGATGAGGTGCGCGGCGGCGCCCATGTTGGCCCTGAGGTCGTCGGCCTCGGGCGAGTTGAACACCTCGAGCGTGTGCATGCGCCCGCGGTAGCCGTACTTGCGGATGAGCGCGTCGACCTTTGCGTCCTCGCCGAACTGGTGTACGCCGGGCGCGAGCACGATGAGCTCGCCGCCGTCGGCCATCGCCATCCTCGTGCGGTAGATTGCCTTGTTGCCGAGCCACGTCGACGTGAACTCCGACGGGTCGAGGTAGACGACGCACTTCCTGATGCCGTGCTCCACGTAGTCGATGTTCTTCTCCTGCGCGAGCTTCACGGCCTCGGTGAGGCAGTCGCGCCCCTCGCCGATGAAGATGCCATGGCTCCTTATCCTGCCGCCGGGCGCGGTGTTGACGGTAAGCACCCAGAGTATCGGGCGCTCGGCAAGGCAGTGCTCGAAGGCGTAGTCGAAGAGCTCCCTCACGGGCGTGTGGTCGCGGCCCATCGCCTTCTCCATGCCGCAGACCGCCCCTATCATGTGGGACTTGTTGATCATGTCGGCCCCGCCAATGCCGACGAAGATGTTCTTCGCGTGGTTCGCCATGCCGATCACCTCGTGCGGCACGACCTGGCCCGGGGAAATGACGATGTCGTACTTCGGGTCCATCAGGAGGCGGTTCACCTCGATGTCCACGGGGTCCTTCCAGAGACCCTCCGTGATGCGCTCCACTTCGGCCGCAGGCACTTCGCCAAGGCGCACGACGTCGGTACGCCAGTTGTGGCAGATCATCTTCGAATACGGGATGTCGCCGAACATCGTCCGCCACTGCGTCTCCGAAACCGGCACATGCGTGCCGAGCGCGGGCAGTATGTCGACGTTCGCGCCCCTCTCCGAGAGAAGCCGGTAGAACACCTGCGTGATGAAGCCGGCGTTCGAGTGGAAGCGCGTAAAGTCCGGCGGGATCACGAGCGCGTTCGACACCGGGCCCTTCGCGCGCTCCCATCCCGCAAGCGCGTCGGCGAGGAAGCCGGCTATCTCGTCGTTTGAGAAGCCTTCCCCGCCGGGCGCTACGTGAAAGAGGTTTTCGGTCTTCATCGAGACCGCCGCCTCACTTGAAGAAACGGTTGTAGAGGCCCTCGAAGCCGGCGCCGTGGCGCGCCTCGTCCTTGGCCATCTCGTGCACCGTGTCGTGGATCGCGTCGTAGCCAAGCTCCTTGGCGCGCTTGGCGATCGCGAGCTTCGCAGCGCAGGCGCCCTGCTCGGCGTCGGCGCGCATAGCGACGTTCTTCTTCGTGGAGTCGGTCAGCACCTCGCCCAGGAGCTCCGCGAACTTCGCCGCGTGCTCGGCCTCCTCGAAGGCGTAGCGCTTGAACGCCTCGGCGATCTCGGGGTAGCCCTCGCGCTCGGCCTGGCGCGACATCGCAAGGTACATGCCCACTTCGCAGCACTCGCCGTTGAAATGGTCCTTAAGACCCTGCGTCACCTCGGCGTCATCGACCTTGCCGTCGCCGATGCCGTGCTGGCAGGCCCAGGTCTTCTTGCCTTCCTCGGCCTTTTCCTCCTTGAACTTCGACCCCGGCACTCCGCACTGCGGGCACTTCTCGGGGGCGGAATCTCCATTGTGCACGTATCCGCACACAGGGCATACCCATCTCTTCATGGTTTAACTCTCCTTCTTTTTTTCTTGCGTTTGCGAAATGTCAGGCTTCCTCGAACTGGTCCTTGCCAACGCCGCAGAGCGGGCACGTCCAGTCGGCAGGAAGGTCCTCGAAAGCGACGCCGTTGTTGTTGGCCGGGTCATAGACGTGGCCGCATACCTTGCAGATGTACTTCTTCATGTTTGCTCCTTGTGCTGTGGTTAAACTTGAAAGCCTACGCCATTATCTCGCCGGCAAGCGCCTCAAGCGCCTTCTCGGTTTCCGCCGTAGGCGCCCCCTTCACGGTGACGACTGTCGGGCAGAACTCGATGCCTTCTGAGCCCGCGAACATCGCGCGCATCCCCTTCGCGGCCATCGGCGCCCAAGTGCCGTTCTCCACGAGGCCGATCTTGCGGTTCCTGTAGCCGCGGACGACGAGATGGTCGATGAACTCGCGCATGAACGGGAAGACGCCCGTGTTGTACGTAGTCGTGGCGAGAACTATCCGCCCGTAGCGAAACGCATCCTCGACCGACTCGTACGTGTCTTCGCGCGCAAGGTCTGCGATG
>JAEEHL010000214.1 GCA_016280825.1 Verrucomicrobiota bacterium | reverse complement strand
GTCTACGAGGCGCCCGGAATGGAAGTCGCCTCCTGGGGCCTTAAGTACATCTACGAGGGCGTGATGGACCGCCGCAGCGCGCGGCTCTTCAAGGAGCTTTCGCAGATCGTCGCCGACCAGATCTACGACGGCAGGTGGTTCGATCCCGCCACGCAGGCGGCGCGCGCGGCGATACAGGTCTGGGCCGACAAGGCCACGGCCGAAGTGACGCTCGGGCTCTACAAGGGCAACATATTCTTCGAGTCGATGAAGGGGCTCAAGGCGACGATCTACAACGAGGCCGACAGCTCCATGGAGGCGTCGAACGGCTTGAACCCGCATTCGTCGCAGGGCTTTGCCGAGATACAGTCGGTCGAGGCCAAGATGCTCGCGAAGGCAGGGCAGATTAGCGAGAAGTAGTCAGTAGTCAGTAGTTAGTGGTCAGTAGTCAGTCGATAGAAGTTAAGAGTGATGAGTGAGGAGTTGAAGGAGAAGGAAGAGCCGAAGAAGGATGATTCGCCCAAGGCAGAAGAGCCGAAGGGCGAACAGCCTGCCGAGGCGAAGGGCGGCGAGAAGCCGGCGGGAAAGCCGGCCGCTGCCGAGAAAAAGCCGCCCGAGGTCGACTGGAAAGACCGCTACACGAGGCTTCTTGCGGACTTCGACAACTACAAGAAGCGCATGGTGCGCGAGCGCGACGAGACGTACGGCTATGCCGAGTCTGACGTTCTCAAGTCGGTTCTTCCGACCGTAGACAATCTCGCGCGTGCGCTCGCAAACGCCGCCGACAAGGCGGACGACCCGTTCGTGAAGGGCGTCCAGCTCGTCTACGACACGCTTCTCAAGTCGCTCAAGGACCGTCAGGCCGAGCCCTTCGATTCCATTGGCAAGCCTCTCGACACAGAGCGCATGGAGGCCGTGGCGACGCTGCCCGACGACAAGGTGGCCGAGGGGCTTGTCTCTAACGAGGTCAAGCGCGGCTGGATGCTGAAGGGCAAGGTGCTTCGCGTGGCGCAGGTCGTCATCTCATCGGGGAAGGCGGAAGAGAAGAAGTGAAGAGTGATGAGTGAAGAGAGATGAGTGATGAGAGATGAGAGATTGGCGAGGAGAGATGAGAAGGGGGAATAGTTATGGCGAACAAGCGTGACTATTACGAGGTGCTTGGCGTTTCGAAGACGGCCACGGCCGACGAGATAAAGTCGGCCTACCGCAAGCTCGCCATGAAGTACCACCCCGACCGCAACCCCGGCGACAAGGCGGCCGAAGAGAAGTTCAAGGAGGCGGCCGAGGCGTACGACGTGCTGCACGACGCCGAGAAGCGCCAGCGCTACGACCAGTTCGGCCATCAGGCCTTCGAGGGCGGCGCGGGCGGCTACGGGCCGGGCGGGATGAACATGGACGACATATTCTCCATGTTCGGCGACCTCTTCGGAGGGCGCGGCGGCCGGGGCGGGTTCTCCGGCTTCGGCGACTTCTTCGGCGGCGGCCAGGGTCGGCCAGACCCCAATGCGCCGGAGCGCGGCGACGACATGACCTTCCGGCTCGACATCGACTTCGACGAGGCGATTTTCGGCAGCGAGCGCACGCTCGAGCTCACGCTCCCCGCGCAGTGCGAGGAGTGTCACGGCACGGGGGCCGCGCCCGGGTCGAAGCGCGTCGCCTGCAAGACATGCGGCGGTCGCGGCGTAATCATGGGCGGCGGCGGATTTCTCAGGATACAGCAGACGTGCCCGCATTGCGGCGGCGAGGGGACGGTCATAGAGAAGCCATGCAGGAAGTGCCGCGGCTCGGGCCATACGGAGCGGCCGCAGAAGATCGAGATCAAGATTCCGGCGGGCGTCGACGACGGCTCGCGCCTTCGTCTCGCTGGGAAGGGCGCAGGCGGGCTGCGCGGCGGCCCCAATGGCGACCTCTACGTCCTCCTCTCCGTCCGAAAGAGCGAGATCTTCGTGCGCGACGGGCTTGAGCTTGGCGTGGACATCCCAGTTTCGCCGTTTGTCGCGGCGCTCGGCGGCACGGTTGAAGTGCCGACGCCGGAGGGCGCGGCTCAGCTCAAGATACCGCCGGGCACGCCGAACGGAAAGCTCTTCCGGCTGCGAGGCAAGGGCGTGCCGAGCTTGAGGGGCGGGCCTGCCGGCGACTTGACGGCGCGCATTGTAGTGGAGGTGCCGGCGAATCTCGACCGCAGGCAGCGCGAGCGGTTCGAGGAGCTCCAGAGGACTCTGGGCGCGGGGAACTTCCCGGCGGCGCAGGCGCTTGCGCAGAGGGCGAAGACGTTCTTCGCACACAAGGAGAAGCTTCGGAAATAGACGCACCTGTGGTGGAATGGCAGACACGGTGGATTTAGGTTCCACTGCGAAAGCGTGGGGGTTCGAGTCCCTCCAGGTGCACCGAAATGCCATTGACTTTGGCGTATTATTTTGATACAATTCAACAATGGATGGAAAAAGTGTATAGATTTGCGACATACGTGCTTGCGTTCGCCTTGCTTTCCGCCTTGTGCGGGTGCGAGACGATTGTGCGCATCTTTTCGCCGCGCGACCCGATAGACACGTCTGTCGTGGCGACGTGGTGGGACGGTCCGCGCATACGGCCAGGAGTGTCGCTCACGGTGCAGGTGGGCACGGAGTCGATGACTCCCGTGACGATGACGTGCATAGTCGACCAGAACGGCGACATCGTGCTACAGCATCTCCTGCAGGAGCCCATCGCCTGCGACGGGCTTACCCTCGACGCTCTCAAGAAGAAGCTCGTCAAGGCGTACCAGGTCTACTACAAGAACCCGAAGATCACGGTAACGTTCCCGCCGTACGACGGGCGCGGCGTCTCTCCGTGGGGCACGATAACGGTGCTTGGCGACGTCGGCTCCCCCGGGCCCGTAAACATGCCGCCCACGATGGACATGACTGTTACGAAGGTACTGCAGGCTGCTGGCGGTCTCAAGCCGTATGCCGACCATACGAGAATAAGGATAACTCGCTGCGACAAGGACGGCAACCAGACGCGGTACAAGGTGGATCTTGATGAAATCGGCAAGGAAGGGCGCCCCGACAAGGACATGGTACTCCGTGCAGGAGAT
>JAEEHL010000213.1 GCA_016280825.1 Verrucomicrobiota bacterium | reverse complement strand
GGAGTGACACGGCGAGGCGCGGTTCGGCGATTGGGCGGCGCGGCACGGCGCAGGACGAGGAGGCTGTATCCGGCCGACGAAGTATTGCGCCGCGCAGTGCCGTGCAGGCGCCGGGAGCGCCGAGACGGGGAACGTTAGCGAGACCGAGACCTCGCACCGCGCGACGAACTCCGACAGAGATGCCAAACGCGCTCACGTAAAGGGCCGCAGCCGGGCGGACTTTAGGTTATTTGAGGCGAGATGCGCAGGACTCGCCCCCGAAGGCGTATAAGTATACGTCGAGCGGGGCGATGGACGCGCATCTCGCCCAAAGAAACAAGGGAGCACGGTTGCCCTTTACGTGAGCGCACGTTGACACAGCAAAGGACGGCAGGCATGGTAGGCATGGACAGCAAGGTAGCCAGGGAGCGTTCGGGGCGAGGCGGGGCAGTTAGCGGGCGCAGGCGAGAATTCGAGCTTACGCACTCGGAGCGCGCGCTTTGCCGATGACAAGCTTCTTGACGAGCATATACGCGGCGACGAGCGCGATGCCAGACACAATCACGAGAGGCGTGTGCTTCCCGACAAGTTCTTTTCCCCTTATGCACAGCTCCAGATACGACATGTCCGAGACGCTCCGGCCAATCGAGTATCCCGCAAAGGCAAGGACGGCCGTCCATATCCCAGCGCCAAGCGCAGTGAAGAGCGTGAACGCCCCGAGCGGCATCCGCGCGATCCCGGCCGGAATCGAAATGAGCTGGCGCACTACCGGCACCATCCTGCAGAGGAACGTCGTTGCCGCGCCATAGCGGTTGAAGACGTCGCAGGCGCGGTCAAGCGACTCGCGCTTTATGAAGAACCACCTGCCGTAGCGTTCGAGAAAGGGCCTGCCTACGAAGAGCGCAAGGTAGTAGTTGACGAACGCACCGGCAAGCGAGCCGAGGACACCGGCGAGGATTGCGAGGTAGAGCGACTGCATTTCGCCGCGCGCGCAGAGGAAGCCAGCCGGTATCATCACCACCTCGCTCGGGAACGGTATGAAGCTCGACTCGACCGCCATGAAGACGAAGACGAGAAGAAGCCCCCAAGTCGCCGCATGCGCCGCCACGGCGTCGAGGTGCGCGGCGAGCTTCGCGAGGACGCCGCCTCCTTCCGCCGCGAGGCGCACGAGACGCGCGCGCACGCGCGGCACCATGTGCGCGAACGGCACGAAGGAGAGGGGGTCGCCCCCGGTCGCCTCGGCTATCGAAACGATTTCGGTGGAGCGGTCGGCGTCAGGGTCGTCACGCCCGTATTTCCACTCCCTCTTTAGCCCGCCCTTTTCGTCTAAAAGCTTCGCGTCGATTCCCTTCGCGGGAACCGACACGTACACTTCGACCTTGCTCTCTGCTCCGACGGGAGCGAGGGCATCGGACGACTTGAGGACGGAAAGGCACTCCTTCGCCGCGTTTTCAGCAGGGTCGATGAAGAGCATTCCCTCGGGCGCGGCCTTTTCGAGGTCAGCGAGAAGGAACGGGAAATGGGTGCATCCGAGGATGACGGCCTTCATCTTCAGCCCGGGAGCCTTCTGCGCACATTCGCCGAGAAGCGCCTTGAGGTTCGCGACTGCAATGGCGGGGGCGTCCGCGCTGCCGCGCTCGACCGCGTCGGCCAGTCCCTCGCAGCCGCGCGAAAACACCCTGACTTCCGCCTTCGAGCCCGCCTTCTCCAATTCCGCCTTGATGGTCCTTTCATAGACTCCGCTCGAAATTGTCCCGGGAGTCGCCATGACGCCAATCGCGCACGGCTCCGAAGCGGCGCTCCCCAGACCCAGCGCCTCGATTGCCGCGCGCGCGCCTGCCGAGACTACTCCCACGACCTTCACGCCGCCGCCGCGCTTTTCGAGCATTTTGGCCACTGCGTCGTATCCCCACGCCGTTGCCGTATTGCAGGCGATGACGATTATCTTCGCGTCTTTCGAAAGAAGGAACTTCGCGTCGTTGACGACAAGCCCGCGGAGGAAGTCAGACTTGCCCGCGGCGGCGTAGTCGCCGTATGGCATGTTCGCCTGGTCGCCGAGATATACGAAGCTCTCGCCCGCAAAGTCTTCGCCAAGCATCTTCTCGAGAACGGTAAGCCCGCCCGTGCCGGAATCAAATACGCCTATCGGGCGATTGTCCGCGGCAATCGCAACTGCCGCGACGAGCGATGCAAGTATGAACGCTGCAGGTCTTTTCATGTTTTCTCCGTTATATAAGCTGGAATGGCCTGAACCTCTCGCGCCCTTCCGCAGGCATCCCCTTGGCATACGCCTCGACAAGCTCCTGGGCGAGGGCGAGGTCGGCAGGCGAGGCAACCGACGGCAGAAGCGCGCTCGCACCCGGCTTCCCGTTGGGCCTTAGAAGAACGCCCTTCCCGGAAAGCGCCTCAAGCCTTTCGTTCTCGACCTTGTCCCTGCCGAGTATGACGGAAGTGCCGCCCGGAAGCCGGAACCTGCGCCCAGTGGAAAGGAGTTCAAGAAGCCACCTCTCGTCAAGCCCCTCGTGGTCCATGAGGTCCTTGACCTTCCTGCCGTATGCCTCTTCCGTAAGGCGGCAGCCGCCGGCGGGGGAAGGATACTCGTCTATGCCCAACTCCTTCGCAAGCGCAATCTGCGCCTCGCGCGAACGGCCTGAAAGGCCAAGAAGGAGACTGCGGTCGAGAAGCCCGTCGGTCTCGACTTGCGTGGGCTCGAGAAGCGCGGCGGAAAGCGGGCGGACGAGGCGGCCCTTGAGGCCGGAGGACCTCTCGACCGTGCCGAGCGCCTGCCTGTTCTGGCTCATGGGCCGCTGCCCCACCACTTCGCCGGTTGCGACAAAGTCGAACCCAAGGCGCTCCATGAGCGCGCCCGCCTCGCGTATCATCGTGGCGTGGCAGTCGATGCAGGGGTTCATCGCGCCGCCAAAGCCGTGCGGCGGGGCCTTCAGGAGCGCAACAAGGCAGTCGGTGAAGTCAATGCGGTGGAGCTTCACCCCGAGATTGGCGGCGAACCTCTCGCACGAGGAATCGTCCTTGAAAAACGGCGAGACGAACGTTATGGCCTCGACATGCGCCCCGGCGCGCTCAAGCACCTTGATTGCGAGCTGGCTGTCGAGCCCGCCGCTCATAAGCGACAATCCCCTGCACTTCGTCATCGCGCGGCCCCCTCGCCAAGCCTGGCGGACGCGATCCTGCGAGCAAGCGCGGGCAGCCCCGGGTCGCGTGCGCCCGCCACCGCGACAGCCGCAAACCGCCGCGCATTCTCCGCGCAGAACGAAAGCACGTCGTCGAAGGAATCTACCTTCGCTGCCTCCGGGCCGGAAACGCGCTCGACAAGCGTCTCGGAGCCGATTGTGCGGTCGGCAGTGCCGCCTGCGTCGTAGACGGGGAGGACCAAGAGCGCGTCATCCGTGGAAAGCGCCTCCGAGAACATCGCGGCAAGGCCGTCAAGCATCTTCTTCAGCGGCCCATAGCCGTGCGGCCGCCAAATGACGCAGATTGCGCCGCGATGGCGCTTCTTCAGGACGGCAATCATCGAACGAAGCTTCTCGGGATTGTGGGCGTAGTCGTCGTAGACGGCGGCGCCGCATGGCTGAAGCCGCCTCTCAACGCCCTTGAAGGAAGCGAGCGACGCGCGCGCCGCGTTCTCGTCGCAGCCGAGCATTACGGCCATCCTGACGGCAAGCGACTCGTTCTGCGCCATGTAGTCCTTGGGTAGATACGTCTCGCCTCGAGCGTCGAGCACGGGGCCGGTCGCCTTGGCGATGAACGCGTCGAAGACCTCGTCCATCTCGTCCTTCGAGAAATGGTCGGCGGAGGAATTTGTGACTATCGCCGCATACGGGGAGAACGCGGAGAGCGACTTGTCGCTTTCGTCGACTTCCGCAACGGCGTACTGGCCCGACCCGAACCTTACCGCCCCTTCCC
Source organism: Verrucomicrobiota bacterium (assembly GCA_016280825.1). Classification (GTDB taxonomy): domain Bacteria; phylum Verrucomicrobiota; class Kiritimatiellia; order RFP12; family UBA1067; genus UBA1067. Next base: position 22,827 of record JAEEHL010000213.1, on the reverse strand, counting down.
AGCCGACGACGTTCGCGCCGTTCACGCAAAGCGGGTCAAGCCCGCACGAGGAAAGGACGTGCCCGAGAAGAGCCGTAACGGAAGACTTGCCGCACGTGCCGGCCACCGCCACAAGCCGCCTGCCGGAAAGGAAATGCTGGAGCGCCGCCGCGCGATGGACTACCTTTAGCCCAAGCTCCCGCGCGCGCACAAGGTCGCGGTTCGAATCCTCGATGGCGGTCGAGACGATGACCGCGTCAATGTCGGGAGCAACGCCGGAGCCGTCGTCGGGGAATATCCGCGCGCCGAGGCGCTCAAGCCTCTTCAAGTTGTCGGTGCCGAGCGTCCTGTCGGAACCGGTCACGACATGGCCAAGCTTCAGGACGAGCGTCGCAAGCGCGCTCATCCCCACGCCCCCCGCGCCTATGAGATGGTATTTCATTTTTCCGTCCAAAAATCCGTTGCCGTATTTTACCACAATCACCGCTTTTGCGCAAGGCATCAAGGGTAGTGATGAGTGATGAGTGAGGGAGTGATGGTAACTCTTGAACTAGAACTCCAACTCGAACTGAGAGTCTCTGTGCGAGAAAATCCCCCCCCTCGGGTCCCCAGATTTTCCGCTAGCGCCGGCAGAGCTCGTCTGCAATCCAGTCGAACGCGGCGCCGTAGAACTCGCGGCCGCCGTATGCGACTTCGCACGAAATGCCGCGCTTGCGCGCAATTTCCGCAAAGCGCTCGCCGAAGGCAGGCGAATGCACGAGATCGGGCGAACGCCCGGCAAGGCGCTTCGGATAAAGCATGTAGATCGCCGGTGCGCGCGCGGCGTCAATCCTGCGCAGAAGCGCCGCGGGGGAAATCTTCCCGATGTCGTCAAGGCACGCCTCGCGATGCAAAAGCCACTCGTCGAAACTCCCGTAGCCGAATGCGTGGCCGCCATAGCGTATGCCCGGTATCCATTCGCGCATTTCGGCAGGGTCCATCGACGTCTGCGGGATGATTGGGGCGACCGCCTTCACGGAATGGGCGTTGCCGTCCCTGAGGGCGAGGCAAAGCGCCGTGCAGCCCCCCGCGCTTCCGCCGACGAGGCCAAGCCGCGAGCAGTCGAGCTTCCAATCCTCGGCATGTGCCTTTACGAAGCGCAGCGCCGCCTCGCAATCGCCAATGCACGCGGCTACCGGCGGCTTCACGCCGTCCGCGCGGGCGTCGCGGATGTAGCGGTAGCCGCTTGAGACCACGGCGACGCCTCTCTCCGTCAGGCGCGATACGGCATTGCCGGCTATCCGGTCGACAATCGCGCCGCCATCCCAGCCGCCGCCGTGGAAGTACACGACCACTGGGAACGGGCCGCCGCCGGATTTCGGGAGCCACACGTCCAGCTTCTGCCTGGGATGGCCGCCGTACGCGACGTCCTCGAACGTTGCCGACGGAATGGTAAAAAGCCCCTTCGTCACCGGGTCGACAAACGTGTACTCGCCCGCAGGCCGCCGGCCGAAGACTGCCGCGACTGCGCGCAGGAACCCGTCCGAATCCCAGTTGTTTGGCACGAGGTACGTGCCCTCGGTGTATTCGTTCCAGCCATTGACGTACACCGCCCCCGGCTTCTTGGGCGACGACTCCGCCCAGGCCTTGGCGACTTCGAGGCTCTTCCTGAAAGCATCAGCCGTGTTGTTCGTGAAGGAGGCGCCGTACGGATATTCGCGCTTCGCCCAGGGATAGGGCTCGTCTTGGCGGCAGCGCGGCGTCGCGTCCCACCCCGTAGTCACGTTGGGCATGTACGGGAGCGCCGCGGAATCCATCTCCGCGCAGCGCCTAGCCACGATGTCAGGCATGTTTGACGCATAGTCGAAGAGCAGCTGGCCGTCGAGCCGCCGCGCGCGCGGCACGCTGCCCGTCGCGAGGTTGTAGTCCGTTATCGAGTCGAAGCCCGCCGCCTTGATCGCGGCGGAATTGCGCGGGCTTATGTTCTGGGCATTGAAGTGCGCCTCGCCCAGCCCCGCCGCGCGAATGCGCGCACGCGCCTCGTCGAGCTCCGCCCTGACTGCCGCGGCGTTTGCGCCGTGCCGCGTGTAGAAATGCCATGCGTTGAAAATGGAGAAGAACACCTTGCCGTCCTTCCGCCAGTATTCCGGGCGCGCGAAGTAGTTCGCGATGCAGTGGTCGATCAGCCCGAGGAACTCGTCCTTCGTGTGCGCCAGCGACATCAGCCGGCGGCGCTCCGAGCCAAGCGCGGGGCGCCACTGGTAGTTGCGCTCGTGGTAGCACCACATTATCGCGAACTTCATGCGGTCGCGGTTCGGCGCGCAGAGAAAGCCCTTCTCGAGCGCCTCTTCCTGCGTGACCTTGCCGTCGTACCAGTAGTAGTCGTACAGGAAGACGTCTATGCCCGCGTTCGACGCAAGCGCAATCTCCTTCGCGACGTCTGCGGGGTTCGACCCGTCGAGATACCCGGCATAGGGCACCATCGGCTGCTTGTGGCCAGGGTAGAGGCGCTTGGCGTCGCGCACGTACTCCCACTCGGTCCATCCGGGATGGAACCACTCGTCGCCCTTTGGATACCTGTGCCAATGCGGATAGTAGACGGCGACGACGTCAAGCCGCTCCGGCGCGCCCTCGGCGGCTATCGCGCAGAATGCCGCGGCGCAGGCGACCGCCGCCCTTGCGCAAAAGGCAGAGCACGCATGTACATGTCGACTGTACATGCCATCTGGGCTAAAAAAGCAAGAAGCGCGGCTCTTGATAAGTGTTCGTTTCATTTCGTGTAGGAGAACGTGCAGATCGCAATATATGGCGCAATGCCAGCTGAACTACCACTGGACCACGCCGTCCGCCGAGATCGAGACCTCGCGGAAGAAGTCGATCAAGTAGCACTTCGTGCAGTGGCCGTAGGGATAGTCGGCGAACACGGGGCACTTGAGCGTCTGGGCGTAGACCGGCAGGAACTCGTTGAGCACCTTGCGCTCCTCCCCCTTGTGCTGGAAATTGGCGAACACGACGGCGGCGGCGTCCTTCAGGTAGCCGCCGTCGCGCAGCTCCTCGAGCCACGACTTCACGTCCGCGACGGGAAAGTGCGCCGTGCATTCGATGAACACGACCCTTCCCGCAGCAGACGGCGCAAGGTTCGTCTTCTTCACCAGGTGGTGAATCCGTTCGAGATGGCCCCCCATTGGAAGTCCCTTCGCGTTGCCCGCCTTCAGCACCTTCACCTTCACGGGCTTGAGCGCGGCGCCGTCGAGCATCGCCCGGAACCACTTGATCGAATCCTTGTCACACTGCGAAAAAGACGACGAGAGCATCGGCCCGGAGTACGGATGGCCAGCCTTCTGCGAAAGCATCGTGTTGAGGATCAGCGTGATGTCGCTGAAGCCGATCACGCGCATGTTCCGCGAACGCAGCTTCGCCCAGTCTATCTTCCCGATCACGTCTGCCGCGCCGCTGCCGCCGCGCGCCATGAAGAGGATGTCCACCTCCGGATCGAGCCACATCTTCTCGAAGTCCTTCACGCGGTCTTCCACCGCCGCCCGCTCCTTGACGCGCACGAAGTCGCCAACCTTCACCTTGTATCCGGCCTTCTCGAGCAACCGGATGCCCTTCTCGAGCTTCGGGCGCTCCAGCACGGACGACGGCATCACGATGCCCACCGTCTTCACATCCTCCGGAAACATCCCGTCCGCGGACGGACGGCTCTTGGCCGTACTCTTTTCCTCAGATGCCGCCGTCAGGCACATCACCGCCGCACAGGCGAGACCAACCGGTTTCAGGTTCATTTTATCTCCTTTACTTGAACAGGGTCAGACTTGATTGCCACAGTAGATTGCCACAGTAGGTTTCCCTTGGCGCCGCGACCCTTTCGATACTATCGCGACGAAGAGCGCGTCAATCTATGCGTGTCCGCTTCATCCGCCACGTATTATACCATATTTAGTTAAGTAGTGCGAAGGCTAGGCCGTAATTATGCACTCCACGTAAACAAGGCAATTTCCTTGAAGAACACTGCACACAATACCAGGATGACAACAACTCCAGACAGCGATCTCCTCAGCACTTTATGTGGTTTTGCCAGAGATTCCCATTGTCTTCCTATTTCGGCCTTACCCTGCGCGTGGCCACAGCCGTGAACGGATCGTCAGGCCAGTAGTGCTTCGGATACCTGCCCTTGAGGTCCTTCTTGACAAGCTGGTAGCCTTCGCGCCAGAAGCCCGCAAGGTCCTTCGTGACTGCGCACGGCCTCATCGCGGGCGAAAGAAGCGTCATCACGACGGGGACGCTCCCTCCGGCCACCTTCGGCGTCTCCATCATGCCGAAGCACTCCTGGAGCTTCGCCTCGGCAACCGGCTCCGCGCCCGTGTAGTCGATGCGGACGTGCGAGCCGGACGGGACGGCAATCCTCTCCGGCGCAAGCGCATCAAGCTCGCCTCTCGTATGGCCCTGCGTCGAGAGAAGGTAGTCGAAGACGGCAGAAAGGTCGAGCCTCTCGAGGTCCTTCCACTTCGTCATGCCAGAGACGAATGGCTCGATTGCGCCCATGAGCGCCGCGTCGTCGGCCGAATGCCAGAGAAAGTCTATGCGCGACCTCATGCCCAGGGAGTGCGGCGTCCAGCAAGGCAGGTTCTCCACGCCCTTGACGCGAATCCCCTCCATCATCGCGGGCGTCGTGTCGGCGTCGGCGCACGCGCGCTCGTCTACTGCCATCTCGCCGAGCCTGCGGCGAACGACCGACTTCACGCGCTCGCCGCGCCTGTCCCATTCGCAAAGGCGTTCCTCGACCATCCTGTCGCCGAAAAGCGCCTCTATCTCCGATAGCGCGACGGGGCACGCGAGGAACACCCTTGCATCCCCCTGCCTGTCGTCGAGGCGGCAGCAGACGAGAAACTCCTCGCCGGCAAGCGGATCGTTCTCCGGCAGGAATGCGCCGCGCCCGCACACCATGCGGAACGTGCCGTTGCCCCTGTTCTTCGCTATCCTGTCGGGATAGGCGAGGGCGAGAAGCGCGCCGTCGGAAAGCGCCGCGCCCTGCGGCCTGCAGAAGCGCGAAAACATCGCGGCAAGGCGCCTTGTGCGCGAATCAGGCCTCGCGTACCTGATGTCCGTCTCCCTCGACTGCTGCGACTCCTCGATGATCGCGGCAAGCTCTGCGGCACGCGGCGAACCGGACATCATCATGTTCGCAAGGCGCGGATGCATCGGCATCTCCGCCATGCGCCGCCCCCTGTCGGTAAGGGCGCCGTTCGCGTCAACCGCGCCAAGGCCCACAAGGAGGGACTTCGCCTGCTCCCACGCCGCCGACGGAGGCTCGGTAAGCCACGGCAGGTCGCACCGCCCCTTCGCCCCCCATGACGCGCAGCAAAGGACGAGCGGCGCAAGGTCTGCGTCAAGTATCTCCGGCAACGCCTTCGCGGAGCGCGACTGCTCGTCGGCCTCGCTCCAGAGCCTGTAGGCGACGCCAGCGGAAACGCGCCCGGCGCGCCCCCTCCTCTGCTCGGCCCTGTCGCGCGTCACCGGCAGCGTGACGAGGCCTGACATTCCCGAGGACGGCGAGAACCTCGACACGCGCATGAGCCCGGAGTCGATGACGCACTTTATCCCTGGGACTGTGAGCGACGTCTCGGCAATGGAAGTGGCGAGAATCACCTTGCGCCTTGGGGAAGGCTCGAACACCCTGTCCTGGTCTTCCTTTGGGAGCGCACCGTAGAGAGGCAGGCAGTCTATCCCTCTTTCGCCTTCAAGCGATTCTCGGCAGCGCCTTATCTCGCCCTCGCCCGGAAGGAACGCGAGAATGTCGCCTTCCGTCTCGGCAAGCGCCTTTCTGACGGCGGCAACGGGGGAGATGTCGCCAAGATAGCGCGTCTCGACGGGGAACATGCGCCCGTCAGCGCGAATGACCTCGCCCTGAAGCCGTAAGTTCACTTCCTCGGCGTCGATCGTCGCGGACATGACGAGGATGCGCAGGTCGGGGCGGAGCGCGCGCTTCATCTCCAGGGAAAGCGCGAAGGCAAGGTCGCTATTAAGGGAGCGCTCGTGGAATTCGTCGAATATGACTAGCCCCGTGTCCGAGAGCTCGGGGCCGGAGAGAAGCCGCTGCGTAAGAAGACCTTCCGTTATTATCTCGAGCTTCGTGTCGCGCGAGGTCTTTCTTTCAAGCCTCACCTGATAGCCGACCTTGCCCCCAAGCTCGCAGCCGATCTTCTCCGCGATGTATTCGGCGCACCTTCTCGCGGCGATGCGCCTCGGCTCGAGCATGACGATCTTCCGCCCCTTTAGCCAGGGCGCCCCAATTAGCGCGGGCGGCAGGCAGGTAGTCTTGCCGCTTCCGGGAGGAGCGGTGAACACGACGTCCCTGCCGGACGCAAGCGCCCTCGAGACATCGCCTATCCTCTCCTCAGCGGGAAACGCCATCAGTGCATGGAGAGTTTGATCTCGACTGGCCCTACAAGCCCGGAGACAGGCAGCTTCTCCGACTTGTAGAGGTGCCTGTACGTGTAGAAGCAGTGGCGCCCGGAAGGCGCGCGTTCGCCCTTCTTCACGTATTCAGGGATGCTCTTGATCGTCCTGTCCTGATTCCATTCCCAGTCAGGGGCGAAGCCGTCTATGATGTCGCCGACGACGCGGTTGACCCATGTGTTCACGACCTCGATCTCAAGGTCGAGCGTTCCAGACGAGCCCGCCTTGCGAACGCCCTCTGTTATGTCGGCGCGTGCAGGCTTCATCCATGCGATTACAGGGGCATACACGCCGTTTGCCTTGACTCGCGCGATCTCGCCCACTTTCCCGAGGTCGATGACGGCCTTGTCGCAGTCGCGAGCCGCGTCAGGGTCGATCCTGACGCTCTTCCTGTACACGCACGTGCCGGAGAAGAACTTCACCCCGTTCTGCGCGTGCGTAGAGAGGTCGGCAAGCGAATCAAGGGAAATAGACTCTGGCGCGCCTCTTCGAGGCTCAAGGAACTCGACCGTCCAAGAGCCGTCGACGGGTATCTTCTCCTGCTCGCTGTACGTTTTCAGCCTGGTGCATACATGGTTAGTGAAGACAACGAACGCCGAGCCGCATGGGCCAAGCTCGAAGCGGACTTTGACACGGCCGTCTGCGAGGCGGTCGAAACTTGCCATCGTGCACTCGCCAGTGACGGCGTCCCATATCATCGGCGCGGCAGTAGACTCGGCCCTAAGCGTCACTTCCGCAACACAGCCCGTAGGCGAATATGTGGCGATGAACCACGCCTCCTCTCCGAAAGAATAGCCGCCGCGCCTTATCCACGTTAGCTTCTTCGTCTCCGTCTCGAAGGCTGGCTTGAGGTTCTCCTTCAGGTAGTCCGTGACTTCCGAGAACTTGACGACTTTCGCGCCGGGGAGCCTGACGTCGTGAGCCTCGGCGTCGGGAACGGCGATGAAGGAATACTCCGTGCCGCCAGGCACCTTGACCTTGCCGTCTTTCGTGAGGACGAGGTCGCCGAGCGAATCAGGGCCGATGAAGTCCCAGTCATAGCCAATGGGCAGTATCGGCTTCTTCGAGAGCGCGCTTTCGCGCCAGACGGGGCCGACGGGCCGCGAGCGCGGCGTCTCGTGCGAGCCGACGTAGACGAGCGCGTCCGCCTTGTACACGCCCTCCTGAAGCATGTACTGGCATCTCGTCTGGTACTTTATCCAGTCCTTCGCGTAGTTCCACCACGTCACCGTGCGCTCGAAGTGAGTTCCCCACGGCCCCATCGTCATGCCCGGCGCTGCGTCGGGGGACGTCCACGGCTGATGCGCGTAGCGGTGGTAGACGATGCGGTTCACGCCGTTTGCGTAGGCGATGTCGCCTATCGCCTTGTAGCTCCAGGGCGTCTGGCGCCAGCCGGCGAGGACCGCGAACGACGTAAAGCTCTCTGCGCCGAGGTACTTGCGGCCCCTTACGTGGCCTATCGAGGCGACGTACTTTGGCGTCAGGTCGATTGCGAGGGGGTCCGGCTTCTCCACGCACCAGAACTCGCTCATCGGGCAGTCTACGTTGCGGGCGTATCTCGCCGACGAGCAGGGCTGCGGGGAGTACGGCTCGATCTCGAGGAGAAGCCCGGAGGCGTGGCAGAGGTCGGCGAACTTGTCTGCGTAGTTCTTCGCAAACGCCTCCTCCACCGTGAGCCTGAAGTCGCGGCAGACGCGGTCGGTCTCGGAGACTGAATCGACGACGTAGCCCGTGAAGACCGGCAGGTACTTCATGATGGAGTAGCCGCGCGACTTCTCGAACACGTCCTCGAAGCCCTTCGTCCAGTTCTGCGAGCCTACTTCCCAGCTGTCGACGAGCACCATGTTGAAGCCGGGCCTGTTGACCGGGTCGGACTTGGGGTCTATCCCGCACTTCTTCACGAGCTTGCCGACGTATGCGCCGAAGAACCTCTCAAGCGCCGCGGCGTCGAGCTTGTCGACCTCAAGACCGCGCCCGAAGTCCGATGCTGGCTCGCAGTAGCGGCCGCTGCACCTGTAGCCAACTCTGAGAACAGTCCAGCGGCCCTTGGGCGCGCGCCACCCGAGCCGACCGCTGCCGTCGAAGTCCGGCTTCAGGACGAGAACGGAGCCGGACTTCACCGCGACGCCCTTCTCGACGTCCGTCTCCTTCGCGTCATGGATGGAAGTAGGCGTAAAGAAGAGAGTTCTCGCGGCATAGTCGGGCATGCGCCCGAAGACGCCAAGCGCGACGCCGGAGATGGCAACTCTCCTGCAGTAGCTTTTGTACTTGAACGCGACGGAGACCCTCGCCTTCGACGCGCGCACCTTCTCGAAGCGGTAGTAGCGCCTCTGCCCGCAGATCGACGAAGCCGGCGTCGCGTGGTCGCCAAGCTCGGCGTGGACGCGCCACGAGCCGTCTGCCCCGGGAACCTCAACGACTATCTTCACGCGCCCTTCCGCGCCCCAGAGAATCGCATTGGAGTCCATCTTCATCGAAAGCTCGGAGAACTCCCTCTCCGCGCCGAAGTCGAACGTGAACGTCTTGGTCTTCTCCTCGTCGGCAAGCGCGACCTCGGGGACTATGCCGGCGGAGACGTCGACGATGGCCTCGGGCGTGGGGAACGCGACGGCGGCGATGTCGCGGTAGAAGCCGTTTACGTCAACGCCCACAGGGAGCACAGGCGATTCGCCCTCCTTTACTATCGCCTCCTCGACGACAATCTCCTTCATGGAATCCTCGGGCGTCACCCACGGCCCGCCGGAAGAGGAGTAGCCGCTGCAGTTCGCGAGGCAGAGCTCGAGCCCGAGACGCTTGGCCTCGTTGTGCGCATGGAGGACGAGGTCGAACCATTCGTCGGAGGCGAACTTCACCCCGCCGAATGGGATTCCGCAGCTGCAGTCGAACGACTGCGCCCCGGCTAGTCCTATCTCCTTCATCGCCTCGAGGTCGGCGGTTATGCCATCCTTCGAGACGTTGCCGTTCATCCAGTGCCACCAGACGTGCGGAGCGGCGGAGCGCGGCGGATCCACAAACGAACTGTATAGCGCGGTACTGCCCGCCGCGCAGGCAGACGAAAGAAAGCAGGCGGCGAGCAGGGGAATTGTCTTTTTCATGGCCTTTAGATCCTTGACTTGTCGCATAGCGCCGAGACGATGAGCGCCTTAATGGTGTGCATCCTGTTCTCGGACTCGTCGAACACCTTTGAGTATTTCGACTCGAAGACCTCGTCGGTCACCTCGAGCGCGCCGCACTCCTTCGTGACCTCCGTGTTGAAGTCGTGGAACGCCGGAAGGCAGTGGAGGAACATGAGCCGCCCCTCCAGGTTGCCGGTGGCGCGCATGAGGTCCATGTTGATCTGGTAGGGGCGGAGCATCTTTATGCGCTCTGCCGTCTTCGCCTCCTCGCCCATCGAGACCCAGACGTCGGTGTAGAGCACGTTCGCGCCCTTCACGCCCTCGGCAGGGTCCTCGCAGACGCGGATGTCGCAGCCGTTCTTCGTCGCGACCTCCTGCGCCTCGGCGAGGACGGCCTCGTCTGGCCTAAGCTCCCTAGGCGCACAGCAGACGTACCTAACTCCGCACTTGGCGCAGCCCATCATGAGGGAGTTGGCGACGTTGTTGCGGCCGTCGCCCACGTACGCGACGACAGTGTTGGAATCGAGCTTGCCGAAGCTCTCCTTCATCGTCAGGAGGTCGGCGAGAATCTGCGTCGGATGGTAGTCGTCGGTAAGGCCGTTCCAGACCGGCACCCCGGAATACTTTGCAAGCTCCTCGCAGTCCCTCTGCCTGAACCCGCGGAAGAGTATTCCGTCGTATATCCTGCCGAGCACGCGGGCCGTGTCCTTCACGGACTCCTTCTTGCCGAAGTGTATGTCGGGGCGAGTCAGGTACTCGCCGTTCCCGCCCTCGTCGCGGACGGCGACGAGCGTGGAGTTGCGCGTGCGCGTCGAGGACTTCTCGAAAATGAGCGCGATGTTCCTGCGGTGGAGGAGGTCGCCCCTGACGCCAGCCGCACGGCGGGACTTCAGCTGCGCGGCAAGGTCTACGAGGTTCATCATCTCCTCGTCGGTAAAAGACTTGAGCCGCATAAGCGAACGGCCCTTCAGCGAATCCATCCAGTCGAGCATATACCCCTCCTTCTCCTTGATTCAACGTTCGACGCCGATGCCCCATGACTCGAGCTTGCCGGCAATCCATTCAAAAGACTCGTCCTGCATCTGGCGCGACTTCGCGCCCTTTATCACGGGGCCGCACGCGCAGCGTATGTCGCGCGACGTGTCGACGGGGCCGAAGTCGCGGAACAGGCCCTTGAGCATCCCCTTGTCGCGACGCGGCTGGCAGCGCGTGTCGATCGCGATGGGAACGACGGGGCAGCCGGCCTTCTCCGCAAGCTTCGCGCCGATTGACGAAAACTTCTTGCGCGAAAAGACTTCCTGCCTCGTGCCCTGCGGGAAGATGAGTATGCTGTTGCCGGCCTGCGACCTCTCGACGCCAGTCTTGAACATGTTCATTAGATCTTCCTTCGGATTGCTCCTCCCGATGGGAAGTATCCCCATGTCGAACGCCGCCTTTTCGAGAAAAGGCAGATGGGCGAGCGACGCCTTCGCGACGATGTTGAGGGGGCCGAACGTCAGCAGGACGGGCGGCAGCATGATCGTCTCGTACGTCGACATGTGGTTTGCAACGTATATGACGGGGCCGTCGTATTCCCTGCGGGCGTTCCACCCTTCGAGAATCACCTTCATTCCAAGGCTCTCTGCGCACTGCACGGAGGAAAAGCAGATGTGCGCCCACTTGTCGACCGTGAGAAGCCCGAACGGGCGGATGAGGGCGCAGAGCGGGAATACCCGCGAAACGCTGACTGAAAACCTGAGCGTAGTAAGCGCCGAGGACCTTGCACGGACCGGCGCGGTCCTCTCGGGCGGCGAGACGTAGGCTCCTGTCGCAAGAAGCTCCGCACGGAACTCCTCGAGCGACGTGGTCTTGAACTTTCTCCCGAAGGCCACGATTCACTCCTCTTTGGCGCTCTCGGCCTTTTCCGCCGCCTTCTCGGCACGGAACTTGTCAAGGCTTTCCTGTATCTGCGAAAGCTGCGAAAGGGTAACTGCCCTCTGCTCGTCGATTTCGGCCTGCATCTTGGCCTTCTCGGCGGCGTTTTCGGCGGCCTCCTGCGCACGCTCCCTGTTCAGCCGCTCAAGCTCCCTCTGAGCCGCAAGCTCCCTCGCCCTGCGGCGTTCCGCAAGCCCTCCGCCCATCGGTGCGGCGGGCGTGTCGCTTTTCGAGGCCCCCGTGGACTGCTGGCCGAGCGAAAGCTCGATGCGGATGCCGTCCTTTTCCACGGCCGCCGTTCCCGCCAGCACGTCTGCCTCGAGAACGGTCCACCCGCGGAGCTTCTCTCCAACCTTGAGGTAGTAGTGCTTTGGCAGCTTCTGGTCGGTATAGTCGCTGAAGCCCACATGCGCCTCGCCCTTTTCGTTCAGGTTCAGCACCGTGAACTTGACCGACTTCTGCAGCTGCTGCTGCTCGGGCGAGAGATCCGCCGCAGCCCCCTTGCCCTTGACCGCCTTCACGTCGGCAGGCGACATGTTCGGGTCGAAATTGGGCGGCGGCGAGCCGAACATCTGACGGTCGATTATCTTCTGGTACGGCGCAAACGAGCTTTCGCCCGTCTCCTCCGCAGCGGGGTTCTCGCCGTCTGCATCACCGTCGGCCTTCGCCTCGACCTCGGCCTTCTCCTCGGACATCCCTTCGTCATCGTCGGCGAGAGACGCAGCCGGGAGCGCGAAAAGACACGCTGCGGCAAGCAGCGCCTTCGTTATGTATATCTTTGCCATGTCGGTTTTGTATGCTGATTTTTCCGATATGTCCAGTTCCTCCGCTATCTTCTCGCCAGGACGCACGCCCGTGAAGACAATCGGGATGTCGACGTACGGCCTGAACCCCGCCTGCGAGATCATCTTCTCGGCAAGGTCGAGAATCTTGACGGGCTTGCCCATGTCGAGGGTGTAGATCGCCCTTTCGCTGCGCGACGCCGCCTGCAGGACGAGAGAGACCGCCTCGCCTACGGTCATGAAATAGCGCTGCATGTCGGGGTGGGTGACGGTAAGCGGCCTGCGCTTCGAGATGAGCTCCCTGAAAAGCGGCACGACCGAGCCGGAACTTCCAAGGACGTTGCCGAACCGGACTGCGCAGAAGGAAGTGCGGCCATCCTCGTTCAGCTCCATCACGGCCTTTTCCGCGGCAAGTTTCGTCTTGCCCATTACCGACACGGGGTTCACCGCCTTGTCGGTGGAAATGAGAACGAACCTCTCCACGCCTTGCTCCTTCGCAAGGGACGCGAGCGTCTTCGTGGCCTCGACGTTGTTGCGCCAGCCTTCGTCGGGGTTCTCCTCCACCATCGGCACGTGCTTGTACGCGGCAGCGTGGATCACCACCTCCGGGCGGAACTGCCCAAAGACGCGCCGCATGGTCTCCTCGTCTCCTGCATCGTGCATGAGCGGCACGACCTCGGCGGAGTGCCGAGTCGAATCCATCTCGCGGCGGATTTCGTAGAGCGCGTTTTCGCCGCGCTCTACAAGAAGCACCCTCTTCGCGCCGGCCGCAACTGTCTGGCGCACTGTCTCCGAGCCGATTGTCCCCCCCGCGCCCGTGACCATGACAGTCTTGCCGGAAAGGAAGCGCGCGGCCACCGCATTGTCCATAGTCTTCACTTCGCGGCGCAGAAGCTCCTCGACCTTCACCCTCGACTCCCAGTACGCCCGCCACAGCCATCTCGCGGAAAGCACCCCCGCCGTCGAAAGGAAGAAGCACATCACCGTTATGGAGTACGGCGGGCGGATGTGCGAAAACGCGTCCGTCGGAAGAACCGCCCTCAGGACCGTAAGCGCGAGGGCGGCGAAGAACATGGCCGCCACGTAGCGCGGTGCGCTGGCGAGGCTTGACCTGCGCCATGAAAGCGAATAGCAGCCAGTGGCGACAAGCGATGCGATGTGGAAAAACCAGACCGTTACAAAGCAGAGGGCAACGGCCCGCCACCCCCAGCGCGGCTCCTGGAAGTCGAATCTCAGGACGAACGCGCTAAGGTACGCAAAGCCTATGATCGCGCTGTCGACGAGCGCGCCGGCAGCGCGAGTGCCCCAGAAAAGCGCCCAGGCCCTTTTCTCGCGGCTCATCCGACCCCCAGAATAAGGGAATAGAGTATCGCCGGCGCAAAGACGAGCGAATCAAACATGTCGAGGAATCCGCCCATTCCGGCAGGCATGAACGTGGCGGAGTCCTTGGCGCCGCATTCACGCTTGATGCCGCTTTCGACAAGGTCGCCGAGCGTGCCGAATACGGCAGCGCAGACGCCCATGAAGATCGAGCGACCGAAGCCGAAGCCGGTCATGCCGGAGAGGAGGCAGGAGACGAGACAGGAGCCGAAGACGCTCCCGACCATCCCCTCCCAGCTCTTGTTCGGCGAGATGCTTGGGCACATCTTGTGGTTGCGCCCGAAGACCTTCGCCGAGCCAAGGCCGAACGCAAAGCCGCCCATGTCGGATATCTTCACGAGCGAAACGACGTAAAGAAGCCAGAACAGGCTCGGCCCTGCGCCCGCCGGAGGGTGCAGCTGGGCTATTCGCAGAAGATACGCCAACATCATCGGCAGGTACACGAGCCCGAGCGACGTGAACGCGAACGACTCGAGCATGCTACCGCGCCTGAGGAAAAGCGCCGCGACCGCAAGCGCGAAGAAGAGGAGCGGGAAGGCGCTGTCGTAGAAGTAGAACTGCGAGACGAGAAACGCAGCCCCCGCGGCAACTCCCTGCCATACCATAATCGGGAAGCGCCTTGCGACAAGCTGCGAGAACTCAAGATGCGCAAGCGCGATGAGAACGATCAATGCGGGCCTTACGACCTCGTAGCCCGCCTTGCAGAGGATCGCCACGACCGCGGCGGCGACGGCAAGCGCCGTCGCCGTTCTCGCAAGAACCTTCAAATCCCGACCCTCAGCGTTGTTTCGCGGGCGGGCCCCACGGAAAGAACCCCCAACTTGCCGCCTATAAGCTCGAGGATGCGGGCGATGTACGCCTTTGCGTTTTCGGGCAGGGCGTCGTAGTTCGTCATATGCGACGTCTCGCACATCCACCCTGGCATTTCCTCGTACACGGGCTCGCATTCCGAAAGTGCCTTCAGGTCGGCGGGGAACGTCTGGTAGACGAACCCGTCGCGGCGGCGGTAGCCCGTGCATATCTTCACGACGGGGCACTCGTCGAGGACGTCGAGCTTCGTCATGGCCCAGTAGTCAACGCCGTTCACGCGCTGCGCATAGCGGGCGACGACCGCGTCAAACCAGCCGCAACGGCGCGGGCGGCCAGTGGTCGCGCCATACTCACCGCCCCTCTTGCGCAGCTTCTCGCCATCCTCGCCGAAAAGCTCCGTCGGGAATGGCCCCTCGCCGACGCGCGTAGTGTAGAGCTTCAGGACGCCTATGACCCTGTCGACCGCGCGCGGGGAAACCCCGGAGCCGGTGCAGGCGCCGCCTGCCGTGGGATTCGAGGACGTGACGAACGGATACGTGCCGAAGTCGATGTCGAGCATAGTGGCCTGCGCACCTTCGAAAAGCACGGACTTCCCCGCGTCAAGCTCCTCGTGGAGATACTGGATCGTATCGGTGACATACGGCATGAGAGCGGAAACGACAGGCGTGTAGAGACGCACCATTTCGTCGGGGTCGAGCTTGTGTGCCCCAAGCGCCGCAAGGGCGCGGTTGGCCTCCTCCACCTGCATGCGCACGATGTCGAGGAAGTCGCTCTTCAGGATGTCGCCCACGCGAAGCCCGTAGCGGCCCACCTTGGCCGCGTATGCAGGGCCTATGCCGCGACCGGTCGTGCCGATCTTCGCGCCCTCCGCCCTGACGGCCTCCTCGGCCTTGTCGATTGCGCGGTGCCACTGCATCACCATGTGCGCGCGCTCGGATACGTGGAAGCGGCCCTTGAACTCGACGCCCCAGCTTTTCACCTGGTCGAGCTCCTTCATGAGGTCAAAGGGGTCCATCACCACGCCGTTGCCGATGACGCAGTGCTTGCCCTCGTGCAGGATGCCAGACGGCACGAGATGCAGCACGTACTTCCTGTCACCGACGACGACGGTGTGGCCGGCGTTCGAGCCGCCCTGAAAGCGCACCACCACGTCGGCTTCCTCGGTGAGGAAATCGATTACCTTGCCCTTGCCTTCATCGCCCCATTGGGCGCCGACTAGTACTGTATTCATATCAGTGCGTATTATACCTAAAAACCGCCGTCGAAGTCAACGGGGAAAGAGCGCGGGGAAAGAGCTCGCAACGCGCTTTTTGCCGCATTACTTTACGGCGTTCCCTACGTCGTCGGCGACGGTGTGCGGCTCGTCCGGCTTGTGCACGCCCATGCTGGCGCGGCCGTCCGCGGCGGGGTGCGCCGAGATGGCCTTCATGAGCTCCTTCGAAATGCGGCCGCCCTCCATGGGCGTGAGGATCACGTGCGGCTTGATGAGCACAACAAGTTCGGTGCGCTTCTTCACCTTCTCGGTACCGCGGAAGAGCCACCCGACGAGCGGGATGGACCCAAGGACCGGCGTCCTCCAGTACGTCTCGCCCTCCGTCTCCTTGACGAGGCCGCCCGCCATGATCGTCATGCCGTCCTTCGCGACGAACGTGCCCGCGAGCGTGCGAGACTCGACGTACTGCACCTCCTTGTCCTGAAGCTGCGCGCCGTTGCTGTCGATGACGGGGATCGAGGCCGTCTCGGCGCTAAGGTCGCTGTTCTCCTGCAGGAGGCGCAGCGTGACCGTCTTGTCGGCGTTGATGTTCGGCGTTATGAGGAGCATGGTGCCGATGTCCTTGTTCTCCAGTATAGGCACCGACGGCGTCGTCACCGTTCCGCTCACGGGGCTTGTCGTCGCCGTGCCGGGCGTCCAGCCGGTGACGAGCGGGTATTCCTTGCCGCTGAAGATGCGGGCCACCTCATTGTTCGCCACGAGAAGCGTAGGGGTTGCGAGCGTCTTAACCTTGCCGTCCTTCTGCATGAGGGCGACCTGCGCCTCAATGTTGTCCGCCACCACCTTGAAGGCGAACGTCGGGTCGATGTTGGCGCGGATGGGCTGGATTATGTCGGAGAAGACGTTCGCGGCGCCCGCCGACTGCTTCTGCCCCACCGCGTGGGTGGATCTGTTGAACGAATAGCTGAACGACGCCTCGTAGTCGTCGTCGATTGAAAGCTCCAGCACCTTGAGTTCCATGAGCACCATCGGCGTGGGGACGTCGAGCCGCTTCACGAGCGAGCGTATCTCGTCCATCACCCTCACGTCGCTCGTGCGCACGACGAGCATGTTGTTCCTGCGCGAGAGCGTCACGAAGATGTTCGCCGACGACGGCGCAAGCTGGCTCCTGACGAGATGCGCAAGGTTCGTGTCGCCGGCGCGTTCGGCCGTGTCGAGCACGCTTGCGTCGTCTGCCGCGAGGGCCGTCTCGGCAACGTCCCTGCGCGAGCGCCGGCGCAGCTGGTCCCACTGCTCCAGCCCGGACGAGACGCCGCCCCGAGAGAACGAGAAGCTGCCGCTCCCCGAGCGCGACGCGCCGCCCGACGAGCGCGGCGAGGTCATGTTGAGGAACTGCGAGCCGCCGTTGTCCTCGATTACGCGGAAGCGCCTGAAGCGCCGCGAGAGGTCGTACTCGTCGTCCTCGTCGAACTCCTCCTCGCCCAGGGAGAGGTACGTGCGGTCGGGATGGAGCCCGTAGATGACGCTCGCCACCTCGATGACGTTCGGGTAGAGGAGCGTGAACATTTCCGTCGTCTCCTCGCGGAAGGTGTTTAGGCTTTCGGAATACTCCTGCATCGTCATGACGCGGATTATCCGCCCCGCGCTCTCGCGCCTGAACCAGAGCCCCGTTGCGCGGCAGATTTCCTCCACGGCGGCCTCCGCCGTCACGTTCCTCAGGAATATCGACACCGGCTTCTTCGCCGCCGCGTCGGACACGGAGACGTTCGCGCCCGTCTGGTCGGCCACGAGGCGCGAAAGAAGCCCTATCTGAACGCCCTGGCTTTCTATGTACCTGAGGAACTCGGGCGGCATCTCGGCGGGCGGCTCGAGCGGCAGGAACGTCCCCGGCAGGAAGATGGACGACGACGCGCCCGCAATCTCGACGCCGTGCGGCGTGACCGACTTTATCTCCACGCCGACCTGCACCCCGTCAACCGACTGCGAAAGGGCGCTGCCGCGCCTTGCCACCGAAGAGCGCGCCGCATCTGGCCCGACAAGCGCGATGCCGTCGCCCGTCGCGCCCACGACGAGGGCATTGAGGCGCAGCGCGTCGCCGCCTGCAAGGTTGCGCCTTAGAGCGTCCGCCATCGTCGACGAGGCGACAGTAGGGTCTGCATCCTGCGCGGCGAGCGAAAGCGCAGCGAAAATCGAAACTACCAGGGATGCCGGCTTTGTGTTCATCGTATTCATCTCCTTGAACTTAGGTTGATCCCGCCATGGCGAAGAGCGCCATGAAGAACGCTATGTAGACGAAACCCACTATAAGCCCCGTCACCACGATCATGAGCGGCTCCATCACCATGCCGAAGCGCCGTATCGCAAGCGCGAGCAGCATCTCGTGGAACCGCGCAGCCTCGCCGAACGCCTCGGGGAGAGTGCCGCCCGCCTCGCCCGTCGCGGCCATGCTGCGCAGCATGGGCGTGAACTCGGCCGCCTCCGCGAGGGCGCTTTCGAGCGAGAGCCCCCTGAGCACCCCTTCGCGCGCGCTCTCCACGCGCCGGCGGAGGCGGCGGTTCCCGAGAAGCCGCGCCCCGACGTCAAGGGAATCCACGAGCGTCACTCCCGACTGCGCCATTATCTGCATCGACCTTGCAAAGAGCGCCGTGCCGGAAAGCCGGAGTATCCTGCCCGTCACCGGCAGGCGCAGCAGGAGAGCGTCCTCCGCCTCGTGCCCGCGCTCGAAAAGCCGCACTGCCGCCCACGCCGCGGCTGCCGCGCCGATCCACGCGAGGACGAAAAGCCCGTTCCGCGCGATCCAGTCGGAAAAGTCCATGAGCGCCTGCGTGATCTGCGGGAGCGCCGTCCCGCCAGACCTCAGGAACTCGGCGAGCCTCGGGATTACGGCCACCACGAGATACGCGCTGACGCCGACCGCCATCACGACGGCGGTGAGCGGATAGGCGAGCGCGTTCACGACGGCCGTGCGCAGGCTGCGCCGCGACTCCATCTGGTCGGCGGCGCGGGCGACGGCGTTTTCAAGCTCGCCCGACTTCTCCCCGACCTCCGCAAGGCGCACCGTCATCTCGTCGAAGCGGCGCGGGTGCGCGGCGAGCGCCTGCGCGAACGAGGAACCGGCGAAGACGTCGTCGCGAACGCGCATCCACACCCTCTTCGCGCGCGCCGAGACCGACTGCTCGACGACGGTCGAAATGGCGGCGAGAAGCGCAAGGCCGCTCCTCAGCATCGAAGAGAGCTGCCTTAGGGCGATCTCGGTCTCAAGCCCGGTCATCGGGCGAAGCCACTTCGGGCTGAAGCGCGGCGGAAGCGCTCCCTTCTCGCGAAGTTCGCGGATGGAGATCGCGAGCATCTTGCGCTCCTTCACGACTGCAAGCGCCTCCATCCGCCCGCGCGCCTCGACCGCGAACGTCCTCGTCGTCCCCGACGAATCCCTTGCCGTCACCTCAAACTTCATCACTCTCCAAGCATCCTCGCCGCCTCCGCAGCGGTCGTCACGCCGGAGGCCACCTTGTCGCGCGCGTCGTCGGCCATCAAGGTCGCCAGTCCCGTCTCCGGGCGGTAGAGCTCGAAAAGCCCCGTGCGCCCCCAGAAGCCGCGCCCCGCGCATTCGGGGCAGCCTACGGCCCTCCACGAATCGCCCGCCTTCTCGCGGCACGACGGACAGAGACGGCGCACAAGCCGCTGCGCCACGACGAGGCGCACCGTGGCGGAGACGAGGCTTTCCTCAAGCCCCATGTCGAGAAGGCGCGTCACGGCCGACTTCGCATCGTTCGTATGCAGCGTCGAGAGGACGAGATGTCCCGTGAGCGACGCCTTCACGGCCGCGTCAAGCGAGTCGCCGTCCCTTATCTCGCCTATCATCACGACGTCCGGGTCGTGGCGGAGAATCGACTTGAGGGCCTTCTTGAAGTTCACCTTGTCGGAGGAATCGACCTCCGCCTGCGCAACTCCCGGCATTTCGTACTCGACGGGGTCTTCTACGGTGATTATGTTCGGCGAGCCGTTCTTCAGAAGCTCCTGTATCGCAGCATACAGGGTGGTCGTCTTGCCGCTCCCCGTGGGACCCGTCAGAAGCACCATGCCGTGCGGCCTCCGCAGCACTTCCTCGACGACGGCCATGTCCGCCGCGTTCATGCCAAGCTCGCCGATACCGAGACGCCGCCCGCCTGCTTCAAGAAGGCGCAGCGTTATGCGCTCGCCGTGGCGTACGGGCAGCGTGGCCATGCGCACGTCGAGCGGCGAGAAGGCGCCGCCAGACGCCAGGCGCCAGGAAAAGCCGCCGTCCTGCGGCGCCCTCCTCTCCGCTATGTCGAGCGCGGCAAGCACCTTGAGCCTGCTCGTCACCGCGCTCTGCATCGACTGCGGGATCCGCATCACCTCCTCCAGAATGCCGTCTATCCTGAACCTCACCCGCACACCGTCCGCGAACGGGTCGAGATGCACGTCGGAAGCGTGCGAGAGAAGCCCCGCGCGAAGTATCTCGTCGACCACCCTTACGCTGTCGGAAAGCTCCGCCGCGCGGGAAAGCAGCTCCTTCGCGCTCAGCATTGCAGCGCCCTCCCGCAAAGCGAGTCGGGGTTCTTCGAAAGCGCCACGGCGGCCTTCATCTCTATCCGCCCGCGCGAGAGAAGCTCCGCAAGGGACTGATCGAGCGTGCGCATCCCGTACTGCGAGCCGGTCTCTATCACCGAATAAAGCTGCGCCGACCTGCCCGTTGCGATGAGGTTCGCGGCGGCGGGCGTGTTCACAAGAAGCTCGCACACGGCGCAGCGCCCGTCGCCGCCTGCAGAGGGCAGGAGATGCTGCGCGAGTATCCCCCTCAGGGAAAGAGCGAGCTGGTGGCGGGCGCTCTCCTGCTCGTCGGCCGGGAAGATCGAGACAAGCCTCTCTACCGCGCCCGCGCAGTCGCCTGCATGGAGGGTGGTGAAGACAAGATGGCCCGTCTCAGCCGCCCGGAGGGCCGTGCGGGCCGTCGCGAGGTCGCGCATCTCCCCGACGAGTATGACGTCCGGGTCCTGGCGGAGCGCATCGACGAGCGCGTCGGAAAAGCCCTTTACGTCCCTCCCCACCTGCCTCTGGTTCACAAGGCATCGCAGCGACTTGTGAACGTGCTCGACGGGATCCTCCACGGTGACGATGTGCCCGTCGCGCGAGCGATTGATTGCGTCGATCATCGTGGCGAGCGTCGTTGACTTGCCGCTCCCCGTTGGACCCGTCACTATCACAAGCCCGTCGCGCTCCTCGGCGAACCTCTCGGCGCGCGGCGGTAGGCCAAGCTCCCTGAACGACCTGAACGTGGAATCGATGCGCCGCAGGGCGATGCTGTGGCGGTCGGAGGCGCGGAAGACGTTGAACCTGTAGCGAGTCCCCGAAGAGCTCGTTACCGCGCCGTCGATCGAGCCTTCCTTCAGGAGCGTAAGGCGTATGCGCTCCGTTCCGTCGGGGCTCCCGAGAGGCAGTGTGGAAAGCCCAAGCTCCATCGCTATCGCGTCGACGCTCCGGACGTCGAACGGCTTCAACGTGCCTTTTTCGAGGAGCCTGCCGCGAATGCGGAAGCGCGGCGGAAGGTCCGGCGCAAGGTGGATGTCGCTTGCGTCGAACTCCTCGCAAAGCGCGAAAAGCGTTTCGAGAATGTTGCTTTTGCTCACAGCCAAACCTCCATCGTCCAGCAAACGCGGTCGCCGGCGCGGACCATCTCGACCCTTGAGGGGACAACCGGCATGCGACCAGCGGAAAATGCGTCAAGAACGCGCTTCACGGCGGGATACGCTCCTTCGACGGTGTACCTCCGCGCCTGCACCTCGCCCTTCGCGGCGGAGGCGAGCGCATCCCTCGCGCCGAGGGCGTCGGCAGGGGTGTCGAGCATTTCGGAGCGGATCACCTCAAGGCCAAAGTCGCGGAAGACGTTCAAGACCGCGCTTTCGCGGTCGGCAAAGGTGACGCCCTCTACACCCTTCACAAGCACTGGCGGCTGCGGGCGCGCCATTTCTGCCTCAAGCTCCGACTTGGCCTCCGATAGCCCGCGTTCCGCGGCGGCCATGCGGGACGGATATTCCTCCGCCACGACAAGCCGCTCGCATTCCGCCTCAAGCGCGGCGATCCTGCGCGACGCGCCGTCTCGCCAGCCCCACCAGTACGCGGCGACGGCAAGCGCCGGGATGACAACCGCAGCGAAAAGCGCGTCTCTCGGGCCTACCTCAATCGCCATCTGCCGCCTCCGCCTTGGCCGCGTCGAACTCGAAGCGGCACGTGAAATTCGCAGTGGAGCCGCGTCCGCTAGCGCCTATCCGCCCGGGAATCACCTTCCAGCCAGTTCTTTCAGAGGCGCGGGCGAGCTCCGCCATCACCTCGCCGCACGCCTGCACCGAGACGGCGGATGCGTTCATCTCGGCTGCAAACGGCGCATCGGAGGAAAAACCCTTCGCTACCATCCTGCCGCCGCATGACGAGGCGATCGTCTCCATGAGAGTCGAATACGCCGACCGGAGGACGCCCGCCTTTTTCTGAACGCGCTCGAAATCGCGCCTCCCCGAGCGAAGCGCCTCCGACTCTGCGCGGATGCGCGATGCCTCGGACGAAACCGACCTTACGCGGGCGTCGAGGGGCGCCCGCGCGGCAACGTCGGCCTTAAGCGACCCGAGGCGCGCCGACGCAAAGGCGAAATCAGCCGCGATTGCAATGCAGGCAAGGGTCGAAAGCGCAATCGCGGTCTTCTTGGCAGCTCCAGGGATGGACTTCCCGCGACCGGCGCGCCTGCGAACGACGACATCGAAGACGCGCACCGTCCTGTCGGCGTCATCGACTCTCGCATACTTGATCTCGGCCAGCGCAGAGGGGATGCCCGAAAACGGCTCCACCTCGTAGGCGAGCGCACTTTGAAGCTCCGCCTCCGAGAGCCCCGCAACCTGCACCTCCGGCATCCTGACGCGCTGACGATAGACCTCTCTCGATTCCTTCATTAATACAGGTAACGCCGCAAAACGCCCCCTGGTTCGCCTAGATTTCCCCCAAAGGGGTGCCCAGGGGAATCACGCCGATGGCCGGGCGGTCTCAAAGGGACCGCCAGCCCCGGCCTTGCTCATAGGCCCACGTCTGTGACGACACCCTGGTCGTCTGTCGTCAGCGTCACCGCGAACGTCTCGCACCAGCCCGCGAACGGAGGCTTTGCTGTCGCCTTCGGCGGCGCATACAGCGT
>JAEEHL010000212.1 GCA_016280825.1 Verrucomicrobiota bacterium | reverse complement strand
GTTGCCACACGCAATTTTAAGGAACAAATAGGTCTTAATGGCATCAACCTGAATCTCACGCAATCCCGCCCCTGATTTCGACCGCTCAAGCATGTACTGGATTGTCTCGCGCACCGGACAATCCGGCTTCGCGATCCACGCATCACGCTTTCGCTTTATCATTTCGTGAAACATTGAGTTCCCTTTCAAACCCTGTCGCAGTCTATTTCATGTATTTTATCATAAATTACCCATTGTGGGTTGCACATAAACAGACCCGCAGACCGCCAGTTCGCCCGCCTTCTTCGGCGACTTGAAGGACGTGTCCCCGATCTTGAAAGTCCCGCGTGATCCACCAACGATCGACTGCGGGTAGTGCTTCGTCAGGATCGGACCAAGCATGTCGAGTGCGCGGACGTATGACGCGGCCTTGCCGCTTCCGTCCGTGTTCGTGGCGAAGATGAAGTCTGTAAACGATTGCCTCAACATGGCGGGAAAAAGTATATCAAATCGGCATGGTGAATGAAAGCACGGACGAAAAGTTTGAGCAACTTTCCGATGCCCTGCGTCAAACACGTGCCTTGCGTCCGCGCAGCCTATGAGCTTTGCGGAGTTCTCGCCGAGGTTGTCGAGGATGCACGTCTCCAGGTCGCTCTCCGTGAAATCAGTCCGCTGCGAAAGCCCGAGGAACTCCGCTACAACGGGGTTCTTGATAAACTCGAGTTTGTCCTGCAGCGGAGCCGTGACGCGGACCATCTCGTTCTTTACCGCTTCCTTGTTCTGGGAGAGAAGCGTACGTTCGTAGTATTGCGAGGATATGTTGCGTTGAAGGGTCCGGACGCCCCACGATTGGCTGCCGGATTCCTCCATATACCACCGACGGGCATCCTCGTTTCCGACCTGCAGTAGAGTCCTGTAGTGAGACCAATCGAGAAGTCCACCAGATTTTAGACACAGTGAGTCTAAAATCGGAAACGTCCTGTAGAACTGAATGAACTTGTAAAGGTTCGTGAAGTCAAATGACGATCCGTAGAGCATTGTGAGTTGCTTGGACAGGTTGACTACTACCTGTTTCCCGTATTCGGCGCGATCTTTACCCCCGAGGTCTTCTTCTGCGATGCGGCGGCCGAGAAGCCAGTTTCGATAGACAAGCGCGACATTGACCGCACGGTAGGCGGACGCCTGAGCCGCATCGATGATGGCACGGGCATCCGTCAGCAAGTCCGGCCCTTTGACATAAACAATCCCAGTGGCCGAAAACAAATCCGCCGACTTGCTGGCAATTGAACTGTCGCTCATGACCGCACCTCCGGGACACTATCCACGATGTCATGAATGCCACATCCAAGCGCGTCGCAAATCCTGACGAGGATGGAGGTGTTCACGTCCTCGCCCTTGGAAAGCTTTGCAAGTGTAGTGGTAGATATACCGGCGGCAAGACGCATTTGCGTACGCGTCATCCCCCGATCAATGAGCAGCTTCCAAAGCCGATTGTAGCAGAGTACCATATCGCAAGCCTTTTCAACGTAAATTGAGTAGGTATTATATCATATTTCTGTCCGCAATGGCAAACAAACGATTGAGGATAACGAACCGGACAATCACCCGAAGCGTGGGCAACTGGCTTTTCAGTGGGTGATTGGCCAGACGGCCTTGACCGTGCGGCGGACGGCGGCAGGATTGCCGCCACGCGAGGCGAGGGCGAACTCCAGGTTGCAACCGACACTTTGGGGACAGACCCCGCGTTCAGGGGTCAGTGGTCAGTGGCCAGGGGGCAGTAATTAGCAGTTAGCCTAACTGCGGCAGTTGAAGGCCGAAGAGCGCTGGCAGCTGCTGATCTACTGCGCTTTCCGCAAATACCAGCTCGCCCACCGGCTGTATCCGCCCCTCATGGGCAGCCAAATCATGCTGCCCCTGGCATAGCAGGGCGGTTCCCAGAGCATAAAGCGGCTGATATTCACCGATGTTTCAACATCGGGCGGCTCCAACTGCTTTTTTTAGGGTTATATAACAAGCTCCGCGCCGCCGCGTGAGATAATCACCGCCCTCCTGTTCTTTGTGGCTAAAAAACTAAGACCCTACAGCCGCACCCAGCGGCTGCCGGACTTGGCCGACTTGAGGACGGCATCGACGAACTTCATCGACATGACGCCCTCGGAGATGCCGGGGAAATCCGCCTCGCGCCCGTCGCGCACCGCCGCGCAGAACTCGCGGTAGATGTTCGCGAACGCCTCGATGAACCCCTCGGGATGGCCGGCGGGAATGCGCGAGAGGCGCTTCGAGAGGGGCGAGGCCGCGGCGATGTAGGGCGCGTTGCGCTTGTAGATGCGCTCGGGCTCGAACGGATACTTGACGCTAAGGACGTTCGGGTCTTCCTGGTTCCAGAAGAGCGACGCCTTCTCGCCGTATATGCGCACGCGCACGCCGTTCTCCTCGCCTGTCGCGACCTTGGAAAGCACAAGCGACGCCTTCGCGCCCTTCTCGAGCCGCATCAGCACGGACGCGTCGTCCTCAAGCACAGTGCCGCTCGAAAAGGTGGAGACGTCGGCAAGGACGCTCTTTATGGCGAGCCCCGTTATGTACTCGACGAGAACCGCCGCGTGCACTCCTATGTCGGCCGTGACGCAGCTCGGGCCTGAGCGGCGGGGGTCCTTCTTCCAGGCGATTCTCGCGTCGGTCGGCTCGTTGGGGTCGACCTTCCTGAAGCTGCCCTGCACGTATTCTACGTTCGCCTTGCAGATCCGCCCAAGCTCGCCGTTGCGCACGAGGTCGCGCGCGAGCTTCACCATGGCGCTGCCTGTGTAGGTGAAGGGGACCGCGACTATGCGGCGCCGGCGCGCGGCGAGGCGCTTTAGCTCCATCGCCTCCTTCGCGTTCATCGAGACGGGCTTTTCGCAGAAGACGTGGAGCCCCGCCTCGATCGCGGCCCTGGCGATCTCGAAATGCGAGTCGTTCGGGGTGCAGATCGTGAGGAAGTCCACCTTGCCGCGCACGCGCTCGATGAGCTTGCGCCAGTCGTCCTTGTGCGAATAGCAGCCGTCGACGAGGTCGGCAAGGTCGTCGAGCCTCACCGCCATGCGGTGTATCGGGCCTATGAACGAGCGGGGGCCGCCGCCCACCATCGCGAACTTGAGCCGTCTTTCCATCACATCCTCCCGCTGTGCGCGTCAATGAGGTCGCAGAGCCGCCTGAAGCATATCCCGAGGTCGTCGTTCGTGACCTGGTGCATGTACTCGCCGGCGCGCGCCATCTCGCCTTCCGCGTTCTCGAGGCGCCGCGCTATCGTCGCGGGCGAGTCGGTGCCGCGCCTGACGAGGCGCTCCTCCAGCTCCTCCATCGACGGCGGGTTTACGAAGACGTCGACATACCCGCGCTTCATCGCGTCGGTGTCGGGGAGCGCCCGCACGAATTCGCGCACGCGCGCGGCGCCCTGCACGTCGATGTCGAGAATCATCGAATTGCCCTCGGCGAGCACCTCCCTTATCGGGGCGACGAGGGTGCCGTAGTAGTTGCCGTGCACGCAGGCGTGCTCGATGAAGGCGTTCTCGCGCACAAGCTCCTCGAAGCGCTCCTTGGTGAGGAAGTGGTAGTCGACGCCGTCCTCCTCCTCGCCGCGCGGCGCGCGCGTCGTGCACGACACGGAATAGACTATGTCGTGGTATTCCTGGAGAAGAAGGTCGACAAGCGTTGACTTGCCGCAGCCGGACGGCGCGGAGATCACGAT
>JAEEHL010000211.1 GCA_016280825.1 Verrucomicrobiota bacterium | reverse complement strand
CCGATGGACGGACGAATCGGCATAAGGATCGGCGGGCAGGACATCGACATCCGCGTCTCGACGATGCCGGCGGCGTACGGAGAGTCGATTTCGCTAAGGCTTCTTGCGAAGTCGGGCTCGTTCGTGAAGATGGGCGATCTCGGGTTCAACGAGCGCGATTTCTCGGTGGTGAACAAGATCATCCACCGCCCGAACGGGATATTCCTCGTAACGGGGCCAACCGGTTCCGGCAAGTCGACGTCGCTCTATTCCTTCCTTTCCGAGGTCAACAAGATCGACGTGAGGATAATGACTGCGGAAGACCCGATCGAATACCACATGCCCGGCATAAACCAGGTGCAGATGCAGAGCGAGATAGGCATGGACTTCGCGCGCGCCCTGAGGGCGTTCCTCCGCCAGGACCCAGACATAATCATGGTGGGCGAAATCCGCGACCGCGAAACGGCGGAGATCGCGATCAACGCCTCGCTTACTGGCCACATGGTCTTTTCGACGCTCCACACGAACGACGCGGCCGGCGCGTTCCCGCGCCTCATCGACATGGGCGTAGAGCCGTTCCTCATCGCCTCCGCCGTCGCAGGCGTGATGGGCCAGCGCCTCTGCCGCAGGCTCTGCCCGAAGTGCCGCAGGGAAGTGCCCCTCGACAGGAAGTACTACACGCTTGCCGGGCCGCCGGAGAAGGACACAGTGTTCGAGCCTGCCGGCTGCGACGAATGCTCGCGCACGGGCTATCGCGGCAGAAGGGCACTTTTCGAGGTGCTGGAAGTCGACGACGACATCGAGCGGGCGATCGTGGCGCGCGAGAATGCGACGCAGATCCGCAACCTCTCGCTTTCGAAGGGCATGAAGACGCTGCGTGAGGACGGATGGGCCAAGGTGTTTGCGGGCGTCACGAGCGTCAAGGAGGTTCTCCGAGTCACGGAGGACCAGTAGGCGGCATGAAGATAGGCATATTCGGCGGAACGTTCAACCCCGTCCACCACGGGCACGTTGCGATTGCGGAGAAGGCCATTGCCGACCTGGGGCTTGACGTCCTCCACGTGGTGCCTGCGAACGAGAGCCCGCTCCAGCCCGGCTCGTCGCTCGTAAAGGTTCCGTGGAACAGGCTAGAGATGCTGCGCAACGCCTTTTCCGGCATGGAGCAGGCGACCATCGACACGCGCGAGATCGAGCGCGGCGGCGTCTCCTACGCGGTCGACACCGTTTCCGAGATAGCGCGGGAGAACCCTGGTGCGGAGCTTTTCTTCATCATCGGAGAGGACTGCAGCGCGGACCTCCCGAAGTGGAAGGATTTCGAGAGGCTTGAGTCGCTTTGCCGCTTCGTCGTCTATCCCCGCACGGAGGAGAGCTCCTCCGCAACAAGGGAGCTCTTCGCAGCAGCCGGCATCGAGGAGAACGCGGACGAGAAGATAGTCGGCGTTGTGAAGGCGGGGCTCCTGAAGAGGCACGGGTTCTGCCCGTGCCGCCTGCCGTCGATCCCCGAGAACTTCTGTCCCTGCGCGGAGTTCCGGGAGCAGGCGGCCGACCCGAATTTCCACGGCCTTTGCCACTGCCGCCTCTACTTCAAGCCCTGAAGCGGCGCTGGAGGCGTATCTGGAAAGGCGTTAGGGGAAAGGAGCAGTCGACATGGCGACGGAAAAGAGGACAAAGACAGCACTTGAATTGCTGTTCGTCAGGGCGGAGCTGAAGGGGGTTCCCGAAAAGGGGCTTCTGAAGAGCCGCAACATGGTACAGGTCGACATGATCTGGCCGAGGACGGGCGTTGCGAAGAAGTCTGCCATGCGCGAGGCGGTGTTCAGACGCGGCGTTTGCGACTTCACGGGCGAGCCGTGGACGAAGCGGGTCGTCTTCCGAGAGGAGGTGGAGGGGCATTGCGGATTCGCCGTGTCGGTCACCGACCCCGTAAGCATCCAGCAGCTCAGGCGGTTCCTGCGCCTCACGGCCAAGTACGCCCTCAAGATGGGCGCGGACTTCATGGAGAAGGCGATGGTCGGGTATGCGGACATTGCATCCTCCCCGCTTGACGCACTTGCGGCGATGGTCGGGGAGAAGGACGCGCCCAAGGTCATTGCGCAGGGCGTGCTGGACTTTGACGGCATCCCACGCGCAGGCGAGGAGAGGGAGATCTCCGTGCCGCTCATGCGCCCGCTTACGGGCAAGGCCGTAGGCTCACTTGTCCTTCTTGCAAGGGCGTGAACCTCTGCCTTTTCTTCGAAGGCACCGGCCAGGGCGGCACGGGGCGCATTGCCCGCCTGACGCGGCTCAGGGACGCTTCCGCAGACGACAGGCGCCAACTGCTCCATCTGGAGCCCGGCCCGGGCTCGCATTTCGGCGCATATCTCGGCGGGCGCGTGGCCGGGGTTGACTGGCGAGCCATATTCCGCTCCGCTCGCAGGTGGATCGAGGCAAGTTACAGGACCCTTCCAGAAGACGGCGTCGCCACACGTGTATTTGTCTTCGGCTTCTCGCGCGGCGCCCTCCTTGCGCGCCATTTCGCGGCATGGCTCGACAAGCTTGGAGTGGAAGTCGCCTATCTTGGCCTTTGGGACACGGTCGACGCGACAATAGGCCTCGATGTCGCGCATGACTGCCCGGGCAACGTCAGAAAGGCGCGGCATGCAGTGTCGCGCGACGAGACGCGCAAGTTCTTCCGGTACGTGCCGCTTGTCGGCGAAAGGGGAAGAGTGGTTGAAACGCTGTTCCCCGGCAGCCACAGCGATGTCGGCGGGCTGTACGACGACAACCATCTCGTGGCCGATCTTTCGCTTGCGTGGATTGCGGCAGGTGCGAAGCGGGAGGGACTGCGCATTCGGCGAGGAGTGCGTCTGCTGCAGAAGATCGACGTGTCATCGGTCGTCCTGCACGATTCGCACGGCGAGGCGTCAAACCTCTGGGGTGCGTTCGACCGCGCAAGGCGCAGCCTGTCCCGACTTCGCCTCCACTTCGCCTGCAAGGGCCTTTGACCCTAAAATAGATTAAGCCTCCACACCTCGCTTTTGCGCCATCCGCCCCGCCTCCCACGCCCTACAGTTAAGAAGATGCTTCGCAAGGAGAAACCGAAGTAGAAATGGAGTTCGATTGGCAATCACCACTTGATGCAAAGGAACGAGGAAGTGCGGAAGAGGGCTCAAGCATCGAGCATAGCCGCCGCGCAAGCGAGTGCCGAGAGTGCGAGACGGCGGTAGCGGTTCCCCCTGCTCGTGGCCGCACGGGGGACAGGCAAGGGGAAGGCAGACGCAGGGGAAATATGATATAATACACAAGTTTTAGGGAAAAGGCCCGGGCAACAGATGAAAGACACTAACCTGAAAGAAATGGGAACGCGCATCCGTGAAATGCGCGAAATAGCTGGCTTTGCCATCGACAAGATGGCGGAGCTTGCCGGTATAGACGCAAAGAGCTACGCCGAACTCGAGGAGGGGAAGCTCGATCCTCCGTTCACGGTGCTCCACAGGTGCGCTGTCGCGCTTGGCGTCGACGTCACGTCCCTTCTTGAGGGGCACACGGCCAAGCTTTCGGGCTACATGATTACCCGCAAGGGGCAGGGGCTTGTCACGACCGACGAGAACGGCATCACGCTCCAGAACATGGCCGCCATGTTCAAGAACCGCCTTGCAACCCCCTACTACGTCACGTACCAGTACGACGAGAGGCTCCAGGACAGGCCCATCCACACGACGACCCACGCGGGCCAGGAGTTCGACCTTGTGCTCGAAGGCTCGATGAAGCTCAGGATAGGCGACCACATCGAGACCCTGAACGAGGGCGACAGCGCCTTCTACCAGAGCTCAACCCCTCACGGCATGCTCGCGATCGGCGGCAGGAAGTGCTGCTTCCTCGCGATGATCATGGCCGAGGACGAGAAGAACCAGCGCCTCGGCCTCGAGATTGAGCCCATGAAGCGCCTGCCCGAGGCGCCGCTTGTCGCAGAGAAGTACGTCGACGTCCTCGAAGACGAGCGCGGCAGGCTGCAGCACATCAAGTTCAGGAACCTCGACAAGTTCAACTTCGCCTTCGACATAGTGGACGAGATCGCGAAGGCCTATCCCGACAAGCTCGCGATGCTGCACGTCTCGAACGACATGGTGGAGCGGAAGTTCACGTTCTCGCAGATCGCCCGCGAATCGTGCGTTGCCGCGAACTACTTTGCCTCGCTCGGCATCTCCCGCGGCGACAAGGTGATGCTCATCCTGAAGCGCCACTACCAGTTCTGGCCGATCATCCTCGCGCTCCACAAGATCGGCGCGGTCGTGATCCCCGCGACAAGCCAGCTCGTCACGCACGACCTCACCTACAGGTTCAAGGCGGCGGACGTGAAGGCCATTGTCTGCACGGCGGACGGCGACGTCTCGAAGTTCGTCGACGAGGCCATCCGCGAGATAGGCGCGGATTTGATGATCAAGATGTCCGTGAACGGGGCAATCGACGGCTGGCGGAATTTCGACGAGGAGGCGAAGTCGTTCCCGCCCGTCTTCGAGCGCGCGCCCGACGCGCCGTGCGGCGGCGAGCCGATGCTGATGTACTTTACGAGCGGCACTACCGGCTACCCGAAGATGGCCGTCCACTCCTACAAGTATCCTTTCGGCCACTACGTCACCGCCAAGTACTGGCACCAGGTGGAGCGCGACGGCCTCCACTTCACCATCTCCGAGACGGGCTGGGCCAAGGCCATGTGGGGCAAGCTCTACGGCCAGTGGCTCTGCGAAGGGGCGATTTTCGTCTACGACTTCGACCGCTTCCACGCCGACAAGGTGCTCCCCATGTTCGCGAAGTTCGGCATCACGACTTTCTGCGCCCCGCCCACGATGTACAGGATGCTCATCAAGGAGGACATCTCGAAGTACGACTTCTCGTCCGTCCGCCACGCGACGACCGCGGGCGAGGCGCTGAACCCCGAGGTGT
>JAEEHL010000210.1 GCA_016280825.1 Verrucomicrobiota bacterium | reverse complement strand
CATCTACGACAACATCATGTACGCCGAGCTGAACACCAAGAGCGACTACTGCCAGGTGTGCGGCTTCGACGGCGAGATCGCCATCGTGAAGGACGCCGCGGGCAAGCTCGTCTGGAAGTGCCCCAAGTGCGGCAACACCGACGAGTCGAAGCTCAACGTCGCCCGCCGCACGTGCGGCTACATCGGCTCCCAGTTCTGGAACCAGGGCCGCACCCAGGAGATCAAGGAGCGCGTCCTGCACGTTTCGTGAACTACGCCTCGATAAGGACATGCGACATCGCGAACGGTGAGGGCGTTCGCGTGTCGCTTTTCGTCTCGGGCTGCACGCACAGGTGCAAGGGGTGCTTCAACCCCGACCAGTGGGACTTCGCCTACGGCAAGCCCTTTGACGCCGGGACCGAGGCCGAGATATTCGCCGCGCTCGACAAGGGCTTCATATCCGGCCTTACCATTCTCGGCGGCGAGCCGATGGAGCCCGAGAACCAGCGCGCGCTCGTTCCGTTCCTGAGGCGCATGAGGCGGCGGTTCGGGGACGCGAGGAACCTCTGGGTCTACACGGGCTGCGTTCTCGAAACCGAGCTTGAGGCCGATTCGCACTGGCGCACCGAGGTCACCGACGAATTCCTGTCGATGGTCGACGTGCTCGTGGACGGCCCCTTCGTCGAAAGCCTCAAGGACATCTCCCTCCGGTTCCGCGGCAGCTCCAACCAGCGCATAATCGACATGGCCGCGCGGCGCAGGGGGTTGGCGTCGTGACGACGGCAAGGCTTCTGCGCGACCTCGCCGCGCGCTACGAGCGGCCCCAGTTCATAGAAGGCGACCCATCTTTCTTCATGCACCAGGTGGAGGGCGCGGCAAATGTCGAGGCAACGGCGTTCGTCGCCTCGGCAATGAGCTTCGGCAGCCGCGCCGCGTTCATGCCGAAGATCGGGCAGATGCTGGGCATGGCGCACGGCGACATGGACGGGTGGATAAGGCGCGGCGCGTTCGGGCGCGCCTTCCCCGAGGGCTCAAAGGAGCCGTTCTACAGGTTCTTCGACAAGGGCGCGATGAACTCGTTCTTCACCGCCTACCGCGACTTGATGCGCGAATGCGGGACGCTCGGCGAATATGTGCGCGCGGGCGGCTCCCATGACGCGCTTTCGGCGGTGAAGCGCATCTGTGCGGCGTTCGGGCGCAAGTGCCCGGCGGTGCCGAACGACGCGAAGTCCGCTTGCAAGCGGATATGCATGTTCCTCAGGTGGATGGCCAGGGACGGCTCCCCTGTCGACGTGGGGCTTTGGTCCGGCTTCATAGGCCGCGAATCGCTCATAGTCCCGCTAGACACGCACGTCATGCAGGAGGCGGCTCGGCTCGGGCTAATGAAGCTTTCGAGCGCGTCGATGTCTTCCGCCCTGCGGCTTACGGCGAAGCTTGCGGAGATATTCCCCGGCGACCCGTGCCGCGGCGATTTCGCGCTTTTCGGGTACGGCGTCGACCGTCATGTGGATTATCGGGAGAATTGCGAAAGCGCAAGGATTGCGAGGCGATGACATGAAGAACGAGATAAAGCTTTCGGCGATGATGTTCGTGCAGTACATCATGCTGCCGGTGTGGTTTGTGCCGATGCTGCCGTACGTGGAGTCTCTGCCCGACGGCTCCACATGGGCCGTGTGGTGCGGCCTCGTGATGGGGTTCGGCACTTTCGCCTCGCCGCTTCTCGGGATGTTCGCCGACAGGTTCTTCAACGCCGAGCGCGTGCTTGCCGCCTGCAACTTCGCGGTGGCCGCAGTGCTCGTCTTCGCCTTCTTCGCCGGGAGCGGCGGAGTCCTCTTCGCGCTTATGCTCGCTGCAATGTGCTTCTACATGCCGTCGTGGTCGCTTACCGCCGCCATCGCCATGGCCAACGCCCCGAAGAGCCGCTATCCGCGCATACGCGTCTTCGGCACGCTCGGCTGGGTGGCCTCGGGCGCGTTCTCGCTCTGCGCGGCGAAGTTCTTCGGCATCGACGACTTCGACTCCACTCGCTGGATATTCGCCTGCGGCTCGGCCGCCTCCGCGGCGGGCGGCGTTCTCGCGCTCTTCATGCCGAAGACCGCGCCGTGCCAGAGGGGGCAGCCGCTTTCCGCGGTCGACGCGCTCGGCCTCAGGGCGCTCTGCCTCTTCAAGGACAGGCGCTTTCTCGCGTTCTCCGCCGTCATACTCCTGGCGATGGTGCCGTTCCAGTGGTACAACGTCTATTGCGCGGCCTACCTGAAGGAGTCCGGGTTCAAGTACCTCACGTTCACGCTCAACCTCGGGCAGGTGGGCGAGATGTTCTTCATGCTCGCGGTTGGCGCGATAATCGCGAAGTTCGGCTACAGGGGCGCGATGGCGATAGGGCTTTCGGCGCTCGCCTTCCGCAATGCGTCTTTCGCCGTCTCGTCGCACTTCGGGATTGCCGCATTCGACTTTGGCGCGATACTCGTGCACGGGCTTATCTTCGGCCTCTTCATCGTCGGGGCGCAGATGTACGTCGCGGAGAACGTGCCGGAGCGGCTGCGCAGCCAGGCGCAGGGGCTTATGAACCTCATGACGGCGGGAATAGGCGTATTCGCCTCCAACATCGTCTTCAACTTCATTCTCGGAGGCGCGTCAGGCGGGGCGCGCAACTGGACAAGGGCGTATCTCGTGGCGTTCGCCCTGTCGGTCGTCGGCATAGCTGCCGCGCTTCTGCTCCTGAAGGGGCGCGGCGACGCGGCGGAGAAGGGGGACGGCCGGTGAGCGCAGGCGGCGACATCCTTCTTACGGGATACAAGGCGGCCGACCTCGACAAGGCCGTTCTCGCGCCAGGCGTCACCTGCCATGTGCTCGACATCTACCACAAGCATGCAATCGAGAAGGTGTTTCCCGGCGCGAATGTCGTCTGCTCGGCCGACCTGCCAGAAGGCAACTGGAGCCTTGTCAGGTTCCGCACCGGCCCCAAGCTGTGCAGCGCGGAGCTTTCGCTCGACATCCTGCAGCAGTGCTACGGGCTGGGCTGCAGAGTTGAGCTTGACTTCGTGGGCAGGGAGCGCGACAGGAACGAGCTCCTTGCGAAGATCCGCGACAACCCGGGCCGGAAGAGGAGCTTTAGGGCCGAATGGAAGGCGAGCGTTCCCGGCGTGCCCGCGATCACGCTCGTGTCGTATCCCGGCTGCTTCTGCCACAGGCGCATGGACGAGGGCGGGCTTGCGCTCGCGGAGGTCGTATCGCGCGAGCTGAAGGAGTCGGGCGCGGAATCGCCTGCCGTGCTCGACATGGGGTGCGGCTGCGGGCTTGTGGGCTTTCTCGTCAAAAGCGCGATCCCGGGCGCGTCGCTCGTTATGGTCGATTCCCACTCGCGGGCGATTGCGGCCGCGAAGGAGAACTCTAGGCTTCTCGGGATGGATGCCGAGTTCGTCCTCTCCGACGACGGAACCGACAGGAAGGGCATCGACGTCTTCGTGGGCAATCCGCCGTACTACAGCGAGTACAGGATAGCCGACCTCTTTCTCGAGACGGCGCAGCGCGCGCTGAAGCCGGGCGGTGTCTGCTACACGGTGTGCAAGAACGCGGCGGGGCTCGAGCCCGTGCAGCGCCGCCGCTTCGGCAGCGTCGAGGTCATTCACCGCCGAGGCTACGCCGTCTTGAAGAGCATGGCATAGGCTTTCCGCATCGGGCGGAAAAATGATATAATACGCAACTGTAAACAGCAACGGGGGCAAACATGGAAGATAAAATCAAGGCGAAGATCGAGGAGCTCCGTTCGGGGCTTCAGGCCGACGGCGGAGACGTGGAACTTGTGAAGATTGACGGCAAGGTCGTGCATGTCAAGCTTGTAGGGCACTGCGGCAGCTGCCCGTTCGCCATGATGACCCTCAAGCAGGGCATCGAGGCGGCGTTGCAGGAAATCGACCCCGAGATCACCGTGGAAAGGGTGATGTAAAGGCAATGAAGACGGTAAACGTCAGTCTTGTAGGTGTCGGCGGGCAGGGCATCATCCTCACCGCCGACGTTCTCGCGGGCGCCGCGGCGCTTGCGGGTTACGACGTCAAGAAGTCGGAGATCCACGGCATGGCGCAGCGCGGCGGCAGCGTCACGAGCCAGGTGCGCTTCGGAGACAAGGTGGCCTCGCCCATCATCCAGGAGGGCACGGCCGACATCCTCGTGGCGTTCGACAAGGTCGAGGCGCTTCGCAACGCCGGCATACTTGCGGCGGACGGCGCGGCCATCGTGAACGACATGTACATCGTGCCGGTGACCGTCTCCTCGGGAATGCAGGAGTCGCCGGCGGACCTCGACGGCTCGGTG
>JAEEHL010000209.1 GCA_016280825.1 Verrucomicrobiota bacterium | reverse complement strand
GAGATGGGCTTCGGCGAGGAGGCCGTCGGCCGCAACGCCATCGCCGGCGGGTTCCAGGGCCAGCGCCAGTGGACCGACCACTGGCCGAACGGCGACGTCGTCGAGGCGTTCTGCGACTCGTCCTTCGACTGGAACGGAAAGAAGATGCCGCAGATCCTCGCGACGGAGAACGATTCGCTCAACGGCATCTGCATGCTCCTCATGTGGCTTCTCACGAACAAGGCGCAGATGTTCGCCGACGTGCGCACGTACTGGAGCGACGCGGCGGTGAAGCGCGCCACCGGCAAGGGCCTCCCGAAGGACGCGAAGGCGGGCATCATCCACCTACTCAACTCCGGCTCCTGCTGCCTTGACGCGGCGGGCGAGATGAAGGAGAAGGGCAAGAGCGTCTTCAAGGACTGGTGGAACGTCACCGAGAAGGACATCGATGCCACCTTGAAGGCGACGAAGTGGGTGCCTGCGGGCGTGGAGTATTTCCGCGGCGGCGGGTTCTCGAGCTCCTTCCTCACGCCGAAGGGGATTCCGCTTACGATGACGCGCATCTCCATCGTGAAGGGCCTCGGGCCCGCGCTCCAGATAGCGGAGGGCTGGTCCGTGACGCTCGACGCGAAGCAGCAGAAGATACTCATGGAGCGCACGAACCCCGAGTGGCCGTGCACGTGGTTCACGCCGCGCCTCACGGGCAAGGGCTTCTTCAAGGACGTCTACTCCGTCATGAACGCGTGGGCGGCCAACCACGGCGCAATCAGCTACGGCCACATCGGCGCCGACATGATAACGCTCGCGTCGATGCTGCGCATACCCGTCGCCATGCACAACGTGCCTGCCGAGAAGGTGTTCCAGCCGCACTGCTGGGGGCTCTTCGGCGCGTCCGACGACCCGACCGGGGCCGACTACCGCGCCTGCGCCAACTTCGGCCCGCTCTACGCGACCAACCGCTGATGTTCTCCATAAGGAGATTCCACCTCTGCGACATGTTCGGCATACCTCTGTATGTCGACGTGTCGTTTGCGGTGCTCCTGGCGATCTTCGCGCTCTCTGCGGGAAGCCTCTTCGCGGGCCTTGCGGACGCGCTCATGCTGGCGATATCTGTCGTGCTGCACGAGTGCGGGCATGCGCTCGCGGCGAGGGCCTTCGGCTACGGCACGAGGGACATCACGATCTCCCTCATCGGCGGCTGCGCCTCGCTTATCGCGCTGCCGCGCAAGGCATGGCAGGAGCTCGTGACGGCGATCGCAGGGCCGCTTGTCTCGTTTGCGCTTGCTGCGGCGTCGTTCTTCCTCCTTGCGAGGTCAGGCGTGGAAAACGAGTTCCTGCAGTACGTCTTCTGGTACATGATGGTTCTCAACCTGATGCTCGGGCTTTTCAACCTCCTGCCGGCGCTGCCTATGGACGGCGGGCGGATATTCAAGTCTGTCCTCAGGTATTTTACGAGCAAGGTCAAGGCGACGTACATCGCCATGTGGGTCGGGCGCGTACTTGCGGTCGCGCTCGTCGTGCTGCCCGAGCTTGGCGTCAACAGGATATGGATAATCCCAATAGGCGGGTCGCTCTTCATCCGCCTTCTTATCGCGTGGATGATATGGACGGAGAGCCGCCGCGAGTACATCCTTGCCGCGATGGAGGGCTCGTGGCGGCGCTGGGACCAGGGCGACTTCAGGGCGAAGGTCTCGCCGCCGCCATACGACGAATGAGATTACGGAGGACGCGTGAAGAAGATTGAACTCAACCGCGAATACGCGATGCGCCATCTCCTGGCGACGGCGGTGTTCGTCGCCATGGGTTGCTGGTTCGGCTACGACGGCTTTGTGCGATATCCCGCGGCGGACGCGGCGGCACTCTACGAGTCGATAGAGGGGAGTGCCCCGTCCCCGGAGACGGACATCGAG
Source organism: Verrucomicrobiota bacterium (assembly GCA_016280825.1). Classification (GTDB taxonomy): domain Bacteria; phylum Verrucomicrobiota; class Kiritimatiellia; order RFP12; family UBA1067; genus UBA1067. The sequence continues at coordinate 5,079 of JAEEHL010000209.1, read as the reverse complement.
AAGTTCAAGCGGCAGAAGATCGACTCCCAGCGCCTCTTCTCGGCCTTCCTCCTCTGCGTCGCGGCAGTCGTCGGCCTGAGGCTCCTCAAGAACTCGCGCCTTGACTTCTCGTGGGGCGAGACCGGTTTCGAGACTGGCGGCAGGCGGTATTCGTTCGACGACGTCGTCTCGTGCGACCTCTCGCGCTGGAAGAGCAAGGGCATATTGGTTCTCCGCGTTCCCTCGGGGCGCATAGCGCTCGATTCCTGGCACCACAAGGGCGTGAAGGAGTTCAAGGAGATGCTTGACGAGAAATCCGGAGCCGCGCAGCAGGCATGAAGTTCGACAACGTGATATTGACCGCGTCGAATGCGCGGCAGGCCAAGGGCTATGGCGAGGTGTTGAAGCGCATAGGCGCGTCGCTTGCGCCAAGGTGTTCGGCCGTTCCCGACCCGGGCGGCAGGAGGGTAGGGTCGCTCCTTGCGACGGTGAACGCGCTAAAGGGCTGCAACCCGAAGAGGGAGCTTGTGCTCGTCTGCCATTCCGGCGGCGACTCGAAGCGCCTTCCCTCGTATGCCGCCGTCGGCAAGGCGTTCGTTCCCGTGCCGTGCGAAGGCGGCGCGAGGCATACGCTTCTCGAGCGGATAGTCCGCAACATGGAAAGGCTCAAATTGCCGCGCCGCGGCGTTCTCGTCGTCTGCGGCGATGTCGCGCCAGAGTTCGACTTCTCCAAGTGCACGTTCGCCCCGGAGGGCGTGACGGGCGTAGCGTTTCGCGGCACCCCAGAGCAGGGCTCGCGCCACGGGGTATACGTCCTCGATGGCAGGCGCGTCACTGGCTTTCTCCAGAAGCCGTCGCCCGACGCGGCGAGAAAGGCGGGCGCGATCGTCCGCGGCAAGGAGTTCGTCGACACCGGGATAATGTGGATTGGCCCCAGGACGGCGGCCAGGATGGTGGAAAGGTATTCGCGCTTCCTTGGGGCGCGTTCCACCGCGTCACTTGACCTCTACAGCGATTTCACAGCCGATCTCCTTGCCGGCCTTGCGCCTTTCGAGGCGAATGTCGCCGAGCGGTGCGATTTCTTCCACGTGGGCAGCACGGCGGAGCTTCTTGAAAAGCTCGGGCGGGGCCGCGAGTGGGTCGACGCGTGTTCGCTGCCGCGCTCGATGATGAAGCTCGGCGGGCGCAACGTCGTCACCTTCATGCCGAAGGAGCACGGCCCCCTTGAGCTTGCAGAGGGCGAGTGCATTACCGGCGTGAAGCTCGTCTCGGGCGGGTGGAAGTACGTCAAGTACCGCGTGGAGGACAGTTTCAAGACAGACGGCCTCTGGGAGAAGTTCAAGATGGGCTCGCTCATGGAGCGGGCCGACCGCAGGGCGATGCTTCGCCTGTCCGACGAGGCGAGCGTGTCGCTGCCGCTTCGCATCGACCTTGCCGGCGGCTGGAGCGACACTCCGCCAATCTGCAACGACATGGGCGGCGCCGTGCTGAACGCGGCGGTCACGCTCTTCGGCGCGGAGCCCGTGTCGGCGCGCGTAAGGCGCATTGCCGCGCGCGAGGTGCGGGTTCACAGCGTAGACCTGCGCCGCCACGCCGTGATAGCGTCGCGCTCGGCGATATACTCTAAGAAGGACCCGCACGACTGGTGTGCGCTTGTAAAGAGCGCCCTCGCCGTCTCGAAGTACGAATTCTCGGAAGGCGGGCTCGACATCTCCATCAAGGCCGACGTGCCGAAGGGCAGCGGCATGGGCACGAGCTCGCTCCTCGGCGCGGCGCTTCTCTCGGCGCTCGCGCAGGCGAGGGGGCGCGATGCTTCGGTAGACGCGATAGGGGCGGCGGTGCTCGACCTCGAGCGCGAGATGGGCACGGGCGGCGGCTGGCAGGACCAGTTCGGCGGCCTCGTCCCAGGCGTGAAGCTCGTCACGTCTTCGCCGGGAAAGGTGCAGCGCCCGCGCGTCAGGCGGCTCGACGCGAAAAGCGAGGCGAGGTTCGCGAAGTGGCTTGGCGAGAGGGGACTTCTCTACTTCACCGGCCAGAAGCGCATGGCGCGGAACATCCTCAGGGGCGTCGTCGACTTCTACCGCGACAATCCGTGTTCCGTGGCGGTCGATGCGGTGCGCGAACTGAAGAAGGGGGCGCATGCCGCATTTGCCGCGCTCGAAAGGGGCGACTTCGACGCATTTGCCGAGGCCGTGAACGGCTACTGGCGGCTCAAGAAGGCTCTCGACCCGGGGAGCACGAGCGCGACGGTCGAGGCTGTCATTTCTCGCCTCGGGAACATGGCGTCGGCCGCGCTCCTGTGCGGCGCGGGCGGCGGCGGCTTCATGTTCATCGTCGCCCGCAGCCCGGAGATGAGGCTCAAGATACGGCGCTTCCTCGAAGCGCGCCCGATATTCAGCGGCGGCCGTTTCTTCGACTTCGGGCTGAAGACGCTGCCCCTTGGCGGAGACTCTTGACTTGGACTGGGATTTATAGGATAATACGTGCATGGAAGGTGCGCAGAAAAAAAACTCGTTTACGTACGAACTCGACGGGGAGCGGCAGGAGCTGCTTCTCGCGATTCTGCGCACGGGCAACTACAAGCCGCGCACGACGCCGTATTCGATTCTTTCCGTAGAGGGCGACCATTTCATCGCGACGCTCTACGAGAAGGAGAAGCACGGCCTTCGCAAGCTTCTCGTGCAGGGCGCGGGCGCGGCGGACTTCGTCGAGTTCATACTCGAGCCGAACGTCCTCAAGGAGGCGGTGATCGGGTACGAGAAGGTGCTTTCGCCCGAGGACTATGCGCCGCACGCAGGAAGCGACGAATCCGGGAAGGGCGACTACTTCGGCCCGCTTGTGGTCTGCTGCGCATACGCAGACTCCGACCTCATCGACAAGATGGCGGAGCTTGGCGTGAGGGACTGCAAGCAGATGACGGACAAGGCGGTGCTTGCCACGGGCGCCAGCTTGAGAAAGCTTCTCGGCGAAGGCGGCTACTCAATTGTGAAGCTTCTGCCGCCCGCCTACAACAGACTGTACGCGAAGATGCGCAACGTGAACAGGATCCTCGCCTGGGCGCATGCGACGGCGATAGAGAACCTTCTTGGGAAGCGGCCCTGCTGCGGGCGCGTCGTCGTCGACCAGTTCGCGCACACGGAGGCGACGATCCTGCGCGCGCTGAAGCCGCTGGGGCGCAAGGCACAGGTCGTCCAGCGCCACCGGGCCGAAAGCGACATGGCGGTTGCCGCCGCGTCGGTAATCGCGCGCGAGGAGTTCATCCGCTCGTCGGGCGGCTTGCCGCTCGGCTCGAGCGACCCGAAGGTCGCCGAGCGAGCCTGCGAGATGGTGCGCGCAAACGGCGTCAACTGGCTCATGAACAACGCAAAAGCGCATTTCCGCACGACCGACAAGGTGCTTGAGGCGTGCGGGCTTACCCGCGACGACCTGCCCCCGGAAGGCAGGGTGAAGTCGGTGGAGATTTCAAAGGACAACAACGACAAGGAGGCATAGATGTTTCTCATTGCAAACTCGCTGATGGACGGATTCTTCGGCTCAAACCTGATGGGCCAGGGGATAGTCCTCCTGCAGCTGCTAAGTTCGCTGCTCATGGTGGCATGCATCATCGGCAAGTCGCTCGAGCTCTCGGCGGTGAAGAGCGAGGTGAAGCGCTTCCTGAACGACTTCGCCTCCTACGACGACGTGATCGGCTACTACGTAAAGCGCAGGCCGCACGTCGCCAAGGGCATCGTCGCCCTCTACAAGGACACGTGCGAAAGGCTCATGAGGATCGTCGAGCCCGACTTGCGCGAGAGGGTTGCGCGCGGCGGCGCCGACACGGCCCCGCTCGGCCTCAGCGCCCGCGAGATAGAGCTTGTGCGCGGAACGTGCGAGCACAGGCTCGACGAGGAGGAGATATACCTCGAAAGGCGCATGTCCACGATTTCCACGATAGTCGCCATCGCGCCGATGATGGGCCTTCTCGGCACGGTGTGGGGCGTCCTCGACGCCTTCCACGAGATGGGCACCGCCGGGAGCGCGAACCTCGCGACGATCGCCCCGTCCATATCCGCCGCGCTCGTGACGACGGTCGTCGGCCTTCTCGTGGCGTTCCCCGGCATCATCGCCTACAACTGCCTAAATGCGCGCATACGCAGCATAACGAGCGACTTCGAGGGCTTTGCCGACGAGCTTACCACGCGCATCGCCTGCGAGTTCCAGGGAAAGGCGGCGTAGGATGTCGCTTAGAAGACGCCGGGCGAAGGCGGCCGAGAAGCCCAAGGCGACGGTCGACATGACCTCGCTCATCGACCTTACGTTCCTTCTGCTCGTGACGTTCATCGTCACCCTCCCCGCGCTGGAGCAGGGGATAACGATAATGCTGCCGCGGGCGAAGACGGACCAGCTGCCGACGAAGAACAACAAGGCCAACGTCATCACAATCGACTCTCAGAAGCGCGTCTACTTCAGGGACGCCCCCATCACGCTCGAGGTGCTTGAGTCGACGCTCAAGGACCTCGCCGCCGAGGACCCTGACGTGCCGGTGCTCATCAGGGGCGACGAGCGCATAGACTACGGCGCCGTGATGGACGTCGTGAAGATCGTCTACAAGTGCAAGGTGCGCAAGATGTCGCTTGTCACGGTGGAGAAATGAGGCTCGACGAGGACGAGCGCCCGGAAGTGCTTGGCGCCCGCAGCTTTGCGGGCTCCATTGCCGTGCACTTGGCGTTCTTCCTCCTCATCTGGATTGCCGCGAAGGCTACTTCCAGGCCCAAGGAAACGGTGATGCCCATCGACCTTCTCGTGGTGGTGAACGAAAACCTCGACGGCAAGGAGAACGAGCCGCCGCCCGTGCAGGAGCCGCCGAAGGAGACCCCGAAGCCGCAGCCGCCCCAGCCCGTCAAGGAGGAGCCGCCGAAGGAGCCGGAGAAGGTCGAGGCGGTCGAGGTGGTGCAGGAGAAGCCGAAGGTAGATCACATAAAGCGCATTCGCGATGCGGTCAAGAACAAGGAGGAGCCGCCGAAGGAGAAGCCCAAGGTCGAGCCGCCCAAGAAGACGCGAGAGGAGCTCATCCGCGAGCGCATGAAGGGCCAGCCGACGAAGGCTAACGTGACGATCAAG
>JAEEHL010000208.1 GCA_016280825.1 Verrucomicrobiota bacterium | reverse complement strand
TCCGGCGCGACGTACACGATCACCAACGCCGTTTTCACGACGGCCATCGAGGACGTCGTCACCAACTATACGGGCGATGCGTTCGACGCGAGCGGGTTGGTGCAGACGCTCTCCGGCATCCGCAACGAGCAGCCCGTCACGTATCGCTATCGTGCGAACGGCGCGGGCGACTGGGGCGAGATGCCGGCGTTCACGAACGTGGGGAACCATCTTGTGCAGTTCGTGGCGTCGGCCCCGAACCACGACGACGTGCACAGCACGTTCAAGGTGACAGTGGCGCCGGCGCCGCTTAAGGCGACGATCGAAGGCGTGACGGTGAACTACACGGGCTCCTCCATCACGCCGGCCGTCGTCACCAACGTGACCGGGCTCGTGCGCGGCGAGCTGAACCCGCTCACGTGCGAGTTCCGCGACGAGGCGGGCGAATGGCAGGGCGAGGTGCCGTCGTTCACGCTGCCGGGCACGTACAAGGTCTACTTCCGCGTGTCCGCGCCGAACCACGCGACCTTCGTCACGAACTGCGTCGTCGTGGTCAACGGCTGGGACTTCATGGTCAACATGGACGGCATGACCGGGTACGCGACCCCGATCATCATGGGCAGGCCCGAATGGATAGTGAACAACAACCTGGCAGGAAGGACGGGCGTGGAGCTGTCGGACAGCATCACCCGGTATGACGAGCTCAATGCGATATGCGCCAACGGGCTTCGCCTGTGGCAGAACTACGTCATCGAGCGCAGGGACTTCTCCAAGAAGGTCGTCGCCACGATCATGCAGCACGGCAGCACCGTGAACCCGAATGCGTTCGTCGTCCACTTCCCCGACATCGAGCCTCTCATGGGCACGGGGCTCAAGGTGCAGTACCGCCTCGACAGGAAGCTCAGGCGCAACAATCCCACGAAGAGCCAGTTTGCCGCCGCGAGCTTCGAGATCGGCGAACTCACCGGCAAGTACGAGACGAACGTGCCGCTTGGGCCGGAGGACCCCACGGGGCTCTACGTGTTCAACATCGTGTTCTCGCCGACTAACACCGAGCTGACCGGCCAGTCGGTGATCGCCTCCTGCGCCACCATCGGCGTGCTCAGGGTGTCGAGCGCGATGACGAACACCGTGACAGTTGCGCCGTGGCGGTCGATGTCCATTGACACTGCATCGCTCGTGGACATCTCCGTCTCCGACGCCGTGAACCCGACGGGCATTGCCGTCGGCGACGCCATCTATTCCTACGACAGCGAGACGGGGGCCTTCGCGGCCTGGGCCAGCGGCGGCGAGGGCGCCTGGAACTCAGTCGCGACAGTCACCAAGGGCGGCGTTTTGGAGCCGTCCGCCGAAAACACGCGTTTCCCGGCGGGCAGCAGCTTCTGGCTTGTGCGCTCCGCTCCGTCCGACTACATCTACCTCGTGGGGCGCCACACGGGAGAGAGGCTCGAGACGGAAATAGAGGGCGGAACGGCGGAAGAGCCTGGCAACACGCTTTGCGCCAATCCGACGATGTTCGACATCGACCTCAACGACCTCGTGTTCGTCGGGGAGCCTGACGGGAACGACCGCATAGTGACGCAGAACGTCGCAGGGCTTGACACGATCTATTTCCGCAAGAACGGAAGATGGGGGCGGAACGTGCGCAAGAAGGTAAAGGGAATCTTGAAGACCGTCTTCACCGAAGACGGGACTATTCCGGCCGGTACTGGCTTCTGGTACAAGCGCGTGGCATCAGGCACTCTCAAGATAAGGTTTGACACGACGGAAGAATGAGGGGTGCCCATTCCAGATTTGCGGCCCTTGCCGCCGCGCTGGTGGTCGCGTGCGTTCTGCACGCAGCCGAGAACGACGTACTCTACTGGATGGTCAACAGCTCCGCTACTGTTCAGAACGGGGGCGAGACTCTGTCGCTCTCGGACTACCTTGGCACCTACGGCGCCGACTCCTCGTTTGCCGCGCGCATCCGCGTGACTGGCGGTAGCATATCCGGCGACACCTTCCTCGGCATATACTACTATGACGAGGAGCAGGGCGCCCTTACGCTTGACCCTGGCAACTGGGGCATAGGCTTCGACACCGAGGCCGATGTGTCCTCCGTGTACTGGGGCGCGGGCGTTCCAGACGGCAACCAGTCGCCTTCGGGCGAATTCTCCCAAGGGGAACCTGAGTACAGCTTCATCGTCGAGATCGGGAACGTGGCCTTTGACTCCGAGGACAACCCTGTTTCCTGGACCACCGTCGCGACGAGCGCGGCAACCGCGTACAGTTCGCTCGGCGACTTCATCCACCCGACTTTCAGCATCGACCCGTCGTCGCTGGCCGCATGGACGCCAACTGATTTCGTCGCCGCCCCAGAGCCTTCAAGCGGCCTTCTGACGCTGATGGGCATGGCGCTCATGGCGCTTCGCCGCCGCAGGTGCATGAACGGGTAGTCGGGGCATGGCTTTGCATGACAGCTCCGGCAGGTGGCGTGACAGACCGTACATGCTGCTAGTTGGCGCGGCGGTTGCCGTGCTTGCATGGGTTTGGCAGTTCGACGCGGTGCCGCCCGACATGATGGACAACGTAGCCGCCGCGGCCGGCCTTCGGCCGCCGGTGAAGCCCGTGTCGCTCCTGTGGCACCTGCTGGCAATGCCGTTTCTGCGCCATTTCGGGGTTTCCGCCGGAGAGACGGCGCTACGCGTCGCGGGGCACGTTTCGCTTGGAATCCTCGCCGCGATTGCCTGGGTGCTTCTGGGGATGCTCCTTCCAGCGTCGTTTCGACGCGGCGAGCACGTGGCCGGGTGGTGGCGCGCTGCGGTTCGCATCGTCCTTTTCCAGGGTGCCGCGCTCCTCTGCCTTTCGCACCCAGTGTGGAACGCCTTCCGCTGGTTTTCGCCCGCCGCGCTCCAGACGCTCATAGGCGCCATGGCCGCAGTGCTCTACATGCAGCACTTCCGCACTGGGCGGCTAAAGCCGCTGTTTGTCTCGTTCGGGCTTCTGGGGCTTCTCGTATCAGACGCCCCTGCGGCGGCGCTGCTCCTGCTCCTCGCCGTCGTCGGGATATGCATGAGGGGGCGTCTTCGCGAGCTCGGGTTCGTATTAGTGCCGGACGCGAACCCTCTCTTCTACCTCTTCATATCATGGCGGCTTACCCTGGCGTTCGTAACAGGCCTTTTCGCGGGCATGGTTCTCGGCACGCTGTCGTTCGCGGCTATGGACGGATTTTCGGCCTTTGGCCTGACGCTGGGCGAATACGTCTGCAGGGCGCCGCTTGTCCATCTCAAGGCGCTTCTGGCGACATGCTCGCCAGCCGGCGCGGCAATGTTCGCCGCGGTCGCGCTTGTGCCGCTCCTGGTCGAAGGGGGGCTTGTGCAGAGGGCTACCGACGACGAAAGGCAGCTTAGGTACTTCCACGGCCTCATGTTCTTCCTGTGCGGCATAGTCGCGTTTTCGCAGCTCGCAGGCGTCAGCTGGTTTTGGTTCTGGACGTGGGCCGGCGAATGCGTCCGCGACGGTTTTGCAAAGTGCATTGCGTCGTTTATGTCGGCGATTGCGTTTTCCTGGTCGCTCGCCGTGTTCACGTTCGGGCTGTGGCTGCGCAACTTCCGCCGCGTCGAGACGCTGCGCTCGCAGGACGATGCGGAGTCGGACGGCGCAACCGAGGCGTTCGCGACCACGCGGCGGATGCAGCGTATTGTACGGGAGTGCCTTCTTCTTGTCGAACCGCTTGTCGCGCTTGCATGCGTCGTGCCGTTCCGCGAGCAGCGGCTTGAGCGCGCGATGCTGGGGGTTGTAGCGGACGCCGCGCGGGAAACCGCCGCGGAGTGCGGCAGCGCCAAGTACCTGTTCACCGACGGCGGCCTCGACGCCGCGGTCGAGATTGCGGCGGCCGAGCGAGGCGGCGGTCTCCGCGCCCTGTCGCTGATGGGCAGCCCCATTGAGCCGAGGGACATCTACCTCCGGACGCGCGGAGTAGAGGACATTGTCGACAGGAAGCTCCTCGAAAGCGGCGCCCCTGACGCGCTGAGGACGTGGGTGCGGACGCGCCCGGACAAGGCTTCCACCTACGCGGTGCAGATTGGCTTCGAGCTCTGGCGGCGCGACGGCAGGCCAATCCCCGAATGCGCCGGGCTCGTGGGGCGGCCTGCGGGCTTTGCCGACGGCGAGGCCGAGCGCGGGGCGGCAGCGGGCAGAGCGCTTGCAAAGAGGGTGCTCGCCCTTTACGAGCAGGGTTCGCCCGGGTCGATTGTCGACCGCGCCCTCAAGAACGCGTTTCTCTTTGCGCAGTGGAGGCTCGCGGTGATCGCCCGCCATCGCGCCAACGCCTACGACGGCCGTGGGGAAAAGGAACTTGCGGTTGAGGAGACGTCCCTTGCCGACGCCCTTGACAGGCACAACGGCGCGCTTGCGAGAATCCGCGCCACGATGACATGGGCGAGCAGGAAGAAACTCGAGCGCATGACGCCGCAGGAGGGGCTGAGAAGGGGGCTTTCTCGCGCTGATTTCGCGCTTGCGCGCGTGTTTGCGCTGCGAGTGCTGGAATTCGCGCCAGACGACCCCGAGGCGAACTTCGCGCTCGGCATGGACTTCTTCGTGCAGCGCCAGTATGCCCGCGCCCAGGAGTACCTGGAGAGGTGCCTTGTGCGGCGGCCAGACGACCCGGCCGTCCTGAACAACCTCGCGCAGTGCCGGCTCAGGCAGGGCGACCCTGCCGGAGCTCTTCCCTACGCGAAGCGCGCGCTCGAAATTCTGCCAGACACGCCCGAGGTCCGCCGCACGATGGAGCGCGTCAAGGCGGCGATGACCGCCCCGCCGAAAAATCCGCCGGACTCCCGTTGACTTCGCGCCGCGCAAATGATAAAATGCGGCATAGGGAAACAAATCAACAACAGGTGGCCGCCATGCTAAAGGGAATATCGCCGGTGATATCGCCGGAACTCATCAAGACGCTCGCCGAGATGGGGCACGGGGACGAGATAGTCGTGTCCGACGCCCATTTTCCGGGGCACACGCTCAATGCGCGCGTCATCCGCGCCGACGGGATCGGCGCAGATGCGCTCCTTGCGGGGATTATCCCTCTCTTTGAGCTGGATTCATACGCGACGCCCGTCGTGATGATGGCGGCGCTGCCAGGTGACGCCCTCGACCCGGCCGTGGAGGAAAAGTACCGCAGGGCCCTCGGCTACGGCGGCGAGATAGAGCGGATGGAGCGCCATGCGTTCTACGAGCGCGCCAAGAGGGCGTATGCCGTCGTCATATCCGGCGAGACCGCCAAGTACGGCAATGTGATTCTCAAGAAGGGCGTTACGCCCGCCTTGGGGATTTAGCGATTCCAAGGCTCGTTCCGGGGCGGGAATTATGATATAATACGCAACTAAGGGCTTCAAACAATCAGAAGGAGAGGTAAAGAAATGAATCAGGCCGAAAAAGAACGTCTTGCGCGCGTGGGCCGCAAGTTTGACGCGAAAAAGTACATCAAGGAGGAAATCGAGGCGATCCGCAAACAGGTCGGCGACAAGAAGGTTCTCCTTGCGATGTCGGGCGGGGTCGATTCAAGCGTGTGCGCAGTCCTTCTCCAGAAGGCGATCGGCAAGCAGCTCGTCTGCGTGTTCGTCGACCATGGCTGCATGCGCCTCAACGAGGCGAAGGAAGTGAAGAAGGTCTTCAAGGGCAGGTTCGGCATCAACCTCGTGCAGATCGACGCGGAGAAGCGCTTCCTCGCCAAGGCCAAGGGGATTACCGACCCCGAGCTCAAGCGCAAGTGCATCGGCGGCGAGTTCATCAAGGTCTTCGCCGACGTCGCGCGCGACCTGAAGAGGAAGTGCGGCGACATCGACTTCCTCGGCCAGGGCACGATCTACCCCGACATCATCGAGTCCGGCGTGGGCGGCAACAAGGCCGTGAAGGCCCACCACAACGTGGGCGGGCTGCCGAAGGACATCATCTTCAAGGGGCTCGTCGAGCCCGTGAAGTACCTCTACAAGGACGAAGTGCGCAAGGTCGGCAAGCTTCTCGGCATTCCGGAGGAGATGGTCATGCGCCAGCCATTCCCCGGCCCTGGGCTCGCGGTCAGGTGCATAGGCGAGCTTACGAAGGAGAAGCTCGACATCCTGCGCCAGGCCGACTTCGCGTTCCGCAGCGAGATGAAGAAGGCCGGCCTCGACAGGAAGGCCCAGCAGTTCTTCGCGATTAACACAAACGTAAAGTCGGTCGGCGTCAAGGGCGGAGCGCGCACCTACGGCTACGTGATCGCCATCCGCGCGATTTCGACGCAGCAGTTCGTCAAGGCCGGCGTCGTCGAGCTGCCGTTCAAGTTCGTTACGGGGGTCGCCGCGAAGATCGCCTCGAAGGTGAAGGGCGTCAACCGCGTCGTCTGGGACGTGACGCCGAAGCCCCCGGCCACGATCGAATGGGAATGAGGTAGTTGCCGACGGAGGGGCTGGATGCCGGAAAAGCTGAGTTTCGAGCCTCCGCGCGGGATGAGGGACTTCTATCCCGCCGACATGGCGTGGCGCAACAGGGTGTTCGACGCCTTTCGCGCGGCGGGCGAGGCGGCTGGCTTCCAGCCGTACGACGCCTGCGTGGTCGAGAACTACGACCTTCTCGCGAGGAAGTCCGGCGAGGAGGTCGGGGACCAGATATACCATTTCTTCGACAAGTCGGAAAGGCACATCGCCCTGAGGCCCGAGATGACGCCGACGCTCGCGAGGATGGTCGCGCAGCGCCAGAAGGAGCTTTCGTTCCCCCTCAAGTGGACGACGATAGCGCAGTGCTTCCGCTACGAGCGGATGACAAAGGGCCGCAAGCGCGAGCACTACCAGTGGAACGTCGACATCATCGGCGAGGAGTCCGTCATGGCCGAGGTCGAGGTCGTGGGCGCGGCCGTCGACGCGCTTCGCCGCATGGGCCTTTCGCAGTCCGACTTCAAGGTGCACGTCTCGAGCCGCAGGTTCCTCGGGTCGCTTCTCGAGAAGAGCGGGATACCGCCCGAGAGGCACGCCCAGGTGTTCCTCGCCCTCGACAAGCGCGGCAAGATGCCAGACGAGGAGATTGGCGCGATGCTCAGGGACGGCGGGCTTTCCCCGGCCGAAGTCGACGCCGCGTTCGCCGTGATGGATGTAAAGTCCTACGAGGGCTGCGCCGAGCTCGAGGAGCTTTTCGCCCTTGCCAGGACTGCCGGATTTGCGGACGCGCTCGTCTTTGACATATCGGTCATCCGCGGGCTTTCGTACTACACGGGCATCGTGTTCGAGTGCTTCGATTCGAAGGGCGAGTTCAGGGCGATTTTCGGCGGCGGCAGGTACGACAATCTCCTTGGCGCGATTGGCGGCGAGCAGGCGACGGCTGTCGGCCTCGGCTTCGGCGACGTCGTGGTGACGGAGCTCCTGAAGTCGCGCCTCGGGGAGGACGCGGCCGTGGAGAAGAAGGGGTATGCAGTGGGCTTCATGTTCGACGGGCAGCGCGATGCCGCGATCGCCTTTGCCGCGGCCCTTCGCAGGCGCGGGCAATGTGTCAACCTTTCTCTTTCCGCGCAGAAGCCGAAGAAGTTCTTCTCGCGCGCCTCGCAGGGCGGAGCGGCGTTCGCCGCGTTCATCGGCCCTGACGACGTAGAGGCGGGCGAGGTGAGGGTCAAGGACCTTGCAACCGGCGAGGAGACGAAGGAGGCCCTTGCAAGATGACGAGGCTCGCGAGCGCCGTTTTCATGTGCATTTCCCTCTGCGCCGCGGCGGCGCAGGATTCGTCGAATGCGATAATAAGGCTTCTCAATTCCCGCGCCTCGGGGAGTCCGCGCGGATATGCGGAGGCGGCCGAGATCGTCGCGCGCGACGCAGAGGCGGGCCGCCCGCTGCAGCAGTTCGTGATAGCGCTTGTCTCCGAGGAGCCGAACGCCCCGGCCGCCGCGAAGATCCCGGCCGAGAGGCGCAAGGCGTACCTTGACGCGAACAGGGCGAAGATACGCTCTCTTGCAGAGCGCAAGGGGAACGGGCTTGCCTGGTACCTCCTTTCGCTCGAGGAGAACGACGTCAAGTGCCTCAAGCTGGCGGCGGATGCCGGGAACGTGCAGGCGCTCAATGCCTGGGGCACGATGACGCTCACGCAGGCGTTCGCCGAGGGCTCTGACACGAACGACGTGGAGAAGACTCTCGTCAAGTGCTTCGGGTGCTTCAAGACGGCAGCCGCGCAGGGCGACGCTAACGGCGCGTACAACCTCGGGATGTGCCACATGAACGGCTACGGGTGCGAAAAGGACGAGGGAATCGCCTTCAACTGCTTCCGCACCGCGGCGGAGAAGGGCCACCCCGAGGCGATAAACAACATGGGCGGCTTCTACCGCGACGGCAAGGTGGTGGAGAGGAACCTTGAGATCGCGGCGAAGTTCTTCGAGAGGAGCGCCAAGCTCGGGAACGCCTTCGGCCAGCTCAACCTCGCGCTCGCCCTCCAGCGCGGAGAGGGCGTTGCGAAGGACGACCACCGCGCCTTCGAGCTACTGACGGAGTCTGCGGCGCAGGGCAACGCCGAGGCGATGAACGCCCTCGGGCTCTGCCATTACCACGGCAACGGCGCCGACAAGAACTACTACAAGGCGATGCGCTGGTACCGCAAGAGCGCGGCGCTCGGCTTTGCGCCGGCAATGGAGAACATAGCGGTATGCTGCGACTTCGGCCACGGGGTGCAGAAATCGATGGAGCAGGCCGTCGTGTGGAGGGCGAGGGCGCGGGCTGCGCGCGGCGACAGGAACGCCGCCTCGTGGCTGAAGCAGAACGGATATTCTCCGCGATGAAGGTGCTGATGATAGGCGACGTCGTGGGCGGCCCCGGCAGGCGGATGCTCGAACGCCACCTGAAGGGGCTGCGCCGCGAGAGGGCGATCGACGCCGTTGTCGCCAACGCCGAGAACTGCGCCGCCGGAAGCGGCATCACGGCGGCGCTCGCCGGGCAGATTTTCTCAAGCGGAGTCGATGCCATCACGCTTGGCGACCATGCATGGGGCCAGAAGGAGTTCGCCGGCCAGATTTCCGCAATCCAGAACCTCGTAAGGCCTGCGAACTTTGCGCCGCAGTGCCCGGGGCGCGGCTGGAGCGTCGTCACCATGCCGACCTTCAGGTTCGCCGTCCTCAATCTCCAGGGGCGCATCTTCATGCAGAGCGCGGACTGCCCGTTCAGGGCGCTTGACGCGGCGCTTGCGGAGATCCCGCGCGACGTCGCCGTGTTCGTCGACTTCCACGCCGAGGCGACGAGCGAGAAGATGACGCTCGCGCACTACGCCGACGGCAGGGTGACGGCGGTCGCTGGAACGCATACGCACGTGCAGACGTCGGATGCGAGGCTTCTGCCGGAGGGGACGGCGTACATCACGGACCTTGGCATGACGGGGCCGTATGTCTCGTCGATCGGGCGCGCGCTCCAGCCCGTCACGAGAAAGTTCATTACCGGCATGCCGGCCAAGTTCGACGTCGCCGAGGGGCCGAGCACGCTCGAGGGCGCGATAGTGGAGTTCGACCCGGCTACGAAGAGGGCCCTCTCGATCGAGGCCGTGCGCATCCGCGAATGAAAATCCCGCACATAAGGAACTTCTGCATCATCGCGCACGTGGACCACGGCAAGACCACGCTCTCAGACCGCCTTCTGGAACTTACCCACACGCTGACGCAGCGCGAGCTGAAGGAGCAGACGCTCGACGCGATGGACCTCGAGCGGGAGCGCGGCATTACGATAAAGTCCCACCCGGTGACGATGAAGTACGTGGCGAAGGACGGCAACGCCTACCAGTTCAATTTGCTCGACACCCCCGGCCACGTCGACTTCGCCTACGAAGTCTCGCGGTCGATGGGCGCGTGCGAGGGCGCGCTTCTCGTGGTGGACGCGGCGCAGGGCGTGGAGGCGCAGACGGTCGCGAACACCTACTTCGCGCAGGCGGCAAATCTCGAGATAGTGCCCGTCCTCAACAAGGTGGACCTCCCGAGCGCAGACGTGAAGGAGGTCTCCCGCGAGATAGAGGACATGCTCGCCATCGAGATGGACTCTCCCCTCCTTGTGTCGGCGAAGACGGGCCTTGGGTGCGAGGAGGTGCTGGAGGCGATAGTGAAGCGCATCCCGCCGCCGGAGACCGAGGGAGAGGACGCCCCGCTGAGGGCGCTTGTGTTCGATTCGGTCTTCGACGACTTCCGGGGCGTCATAACGTACGTGAGGGTCATCGACGGCACGATATCCGCGGGGATGAACGTGAAGTTCATGGGCAGCGGCGTTTCGACGGCCGTCCACGAGGTGGGCGTTTTCTCTCCCGTTAAAAGGCCTGTAGAGAGGCTTTCGGCCGGCGAGGTCGGGTATATCGTGGGCACGGTGAAGGACCCGGCCGAAATCAAGATTGGCGACACCGTTACCACCGCGAAGCTTGGCGCGACGGAGCCGCTCCCCGGCTTCCAGGACATAAGGCCCACCGTCTTCTGCGGGATTTACCCGATGAGCACGGACGAATTCCCCAAGGTCGCCGCGGGGCTCGAGAAGCTTCACCTTAACGACAGCGCGTTTACCTTCCACCACGAAAGCTCGCTCGCCCTCGGCTTCGGCTTCAGGTGCGGCTTTCTGGGGCTTCTCCACATGGAGATAGTGCAGGAGCGCCTGAGGCGCGAGTTCGGCCTCGACATAATCTCCACTACGCCCGGCGTCATATACAAGCTCAAGATGAAGTCGGGCGAGGAGCGCGACCTCGACAACCCGCTCCAGATGCCGGACCCGAGCGCGCTTGAGTCGATTTCGGAGCCGGTCTTGAAGTCGCGCATAATAACCCCGTCCGAGTCGATTGGCGACGTGATGCGCATCGTCATGGACCGCCGCGGAATCGTCGAGGGAACGGAGACTGTCGATGCAAGGCGAGTGATGCTTACATGCGCCCTGCCGCTCAACGAGATACTGATAGACTTCCACGACACGTTGAAGAGCGTCTCCCACGGATATGCGTCGATGGACTACGAGCCTGCTGGCTACCAGCAGTCCGATATAGTCAAGATGGACATCCTCCTCAACGGCGAGACGGTCGACGCGTTCGCCACGATGGTACACCGCGACAAGGCGCGCGCAAGGGGGCTCCAGATGTGCAAGGCGCTCGCCGAGACGATTCCCCCGCACCAGTTCAAGATTCCGGTGCAGGCGGCGATCGGCAAGGAGATAATCGCCCGCGAGGACATCAAGCCCTTCAGGAAGGACGTCCTCGCCAAGCTCTACGGCGGCGACGTCACGCGCAAGATGAAGGTCTTGGAGAAGCAGCGGCGAGGCAAGGCCCGGATGAAGGAATTTGGCCACGTCAACGTTCCGCAGTCCGCGTTCATAGCGGTGCTGAAGGGCGGCACAAAGGACAAATGACAATGAAAAAGACATTGGTTCCAATAGCCGCGGCGCTCGCGCTCGCAGGCTGCTTCACGGTGTCCGAGACGCAGTATCCCGAGACGGCGCTTTCGGCGTTCACCGGCGAGCGCAGCGTGGCCGTCACCGGTTTTGAGGCGACGATAGTCCAGTATGTGACCGTCTACGGCGAGGACGTGGTCTACGTGCCAGGCTACTATGGGCGCCACCGCCACTATCACCCCGGCTACTACCGCACCGTGCAGACTTCGACCGCTGTCCCGCAGGCGCAGCAGACCGACACCTTCCTCGAGCAGGCGAAGGACAGGCTCGAGGAGAGCGGGTTCAACCTGAAGGCGAGCCCGGCCGACTATGTCGTCGACGTGAAGTTCTCCGGGCCGCAGACGTCGAGCGCCGGAATCCGCGCGCTATGGTGGCTCCTTTCCGCCTTCACGTGCGACAACGCAAAGCAGACGTGGACTGCGAAATTGAAGATACGCGATAACCGCACCGGGAAGCTTGTCTTCAGCCGCGTCTATTCGCAGGAGTACGAGGCGACGTGCTTCTCGCCGATACCTCTCTTCGGGCCGGCGTTTCACGAGGAGACGGGCCCGGTGTACATGCAGTGCTGGTGCCTCCATGCGCTCACCGACCGCGCAACGGCAGACGCAAGCGCGTTTCTGGGCGGGATAAAATGACTCCGCCCCTGCCAGTATGGCCGCAGTTCGCGCCCGGCGCTGCGAAGACGGTTGCGGCAATCCTGAAAAGCGGCCGCACCAACTACTGGGGCGGCGAATACGGCGTTCGCTTCGAGGAGGAGTTTTCTCGCTGGGCGCACGGCAGGCAGGCGGTGGCCGTCTCAAGCGGCACTGCCGCGCTCCATCTTGCGCTTGAGGCGCTTGGGCTCGGCAAGGGAGACGACGTCGTCTGCACGCCGTATTCGTTCAGGGCGAGCGCGACTGCCGCGGCGAACGCGGGAGCGCGGGCGGTGTTCGCCGACGTAGGCGACGACCACATGCTCACGGCGGAGACAATCGAGAAGGCGCTCACCCCGAAGACGAAGGCGGTCATTGTCGTCCATCTCTACGGGCAGGTTGCGGACATGGGGCCGATTCTCGCGCTTGCCCGCAGAAGGGGATTCAAGGTAGTCGAGGACTGCGCGCAGGCGCTCGGCGCGGAATACAGGGGCCGCAAGGTCGGTACGCTCGGCGACGCCGGGTGCTTCTCGTTCTGCCAGTACAAGCACATCACGGCCGGCGGCGAGGGCGGGATGGTCGTCTGCAGGTCGAAGAAGACCGCGAATCTCGTGCGCTCCCTGCGCGACCACGGCTGGGAAGTCGGCACGTCGCCCAAGCGCTATTCGCGCATAGGCTACAACTTCAGGCTTACGGAAATCCAGTCGGCGCTTGCGCTTGGCGAGCTGAAGCGGCTCGACGGCTGGAACCTCCCGCGCAGGCGGCGCCTCGCCGAGCGCCTCCTTGCCGCGCTTTCGGGCCATCCGGCGATAGCGCAGCTTCCAGTCGACACGCCTGAGAGAAGGGCGAGCTTCTGGCTTGTGCCCGTCGTCCTCGACACGCGGCGCCTTGGCGTCGACGCGGCGAGCTTTGCGCAGGCGCTGCAGGCGGAGGGCGCGGGGGCGTATGCGATACTCTGGCCGCCCATGGCCCGCAGGAAGAACGCGCTTCGCCTCATGCGCTCGACGGTCGGCTTCTGGGTGCACCCGACATACGGCACAAAGGAGATTGACAGGGCCGTCCGCGCTTTCGACAAGGTGGCAAGGGCGTTCATGAAGTGACTTTCGCCGCGATAGACTTCGAGACTACAGGGTACGAGAATGGCGCGACTAACGACCCGTGGCAGCTCGGGTTTGCGCTGGTGGAGGACGGCGAGATAGTCGAGACGCGGGAGTGGTTCTTCCGCTCGGTGCGCACGCCTGACGCGCCGCCCCTGATGGAGCAGTGGGAATCGTTCGCGCCGGCGCTCATCGGCCGGCGGCTCGTAGCGCACAACATCTCGACGGAGCGCACGATCCTTCGGCGCACCGCGCCGCTTACGAAGTGGGGCCCGTGGGTGGACACGCTCAAGCTTTGCAAGGCGATGTACCCGAAGCTGCGCGACTATTCGCTCGGCTCGCTTTGCGAGACGTTCGGCCTCGTTCCGCAGATGGAGGGGCGCACGTGGCACGATGCGCTGTACGATGCGGTCGCATGCGCGTCGCTCGCTACATTCCTGTCTGGCAGTTAGCAGTTAGCGGTTAGCAGACCGCTTCGCCATTTTGCCTTATTGCCCTGATACATGGGGTTGTGAAAATGGTATCTCAAGGTGGATTCAAGGTTGTGAAAATGTGAAAATTAGCCAGTTTGTGGTTGTGAAAGTGGGGGGGAGAAAGGAATTGTTGATTCCACTCTCGAACTCTGAACTCCAACTCACCCATTCCTTGCTAACCGCTAACTGCTATCTGCTAAAATGCATTGACGCGCTGCGGCTGATTGTGATATAATCCCAATAAACTGCAGAAAGGCCCATTTCGCTTGTGGGATGGCTGCGGCTAAACAAGGAGGCGCGTCATGTTTCGCAACTTGAAGAATGTAGGCGTGAAGACAATGCTGATCTCGTCCATGTGCCTGTGCTCGGGCCGGCTTTGCGCCATCGTCTCTTCAACTGCATATTCTCAGTCGGGGCTTATCTCGCATTGGGATGCAATCCACAATGTCCTAAGCGGAGGCGTGCGCTCGCACGACTCAACTACCTCGACATGGTACGACCTCACCGGCAACGGATACGACCTGGCCCTTACAGAAGGCAAGAGCACGTGGGAAGACGCGGCGCTTGAGTTTCTGGGCACTGGCCTCGTTGGCGTCATCAACAAGACGACGGCGCCCCAGGACACCTACGCCGGGGTGAAGACGGTCGAAATGACCTATTCAGACTTGTTGGGTAATACCTACGGCGCCATATTCTGCCCTTGGGTAAAGAAGGAGTTTCAGGTTTTCTCTTCGAACCAGAACGTACAAACTCCAGTTAGCGGCTTGACTGGCTTCTACGGCAATCTCGCCGTTTCGACTGGTCCCAGGATACTGACGAACACATTGTCGTGCGTGTACAACAATCCCGGGTCTGGTCCAGTCGGCATCCTCGATGTATACTGCAACGCCGACACGGCAAAGTTTAGATCTGCTAGCTCGAGTGCCAACACCACCACGAGTGTGGCAATGGGAGGCAGGACCGGCGTCGCGCAAGGCAACTGGGCCAAGGGCCGCATGTTCTCGCTGCGGCTCTATACGCGCGAACTTACTCTTCCCGAGCGTATGCTCAACGCCTTTCTCGACGACAACCGCTATCTCGGCGGGCTTCAGAGCGCGCGGTTCGCCGCTCTCGGCTTTCGCGCCGCTAACGACATAGTGCAGGTCAAGGCGTCGTTTGCATGCCAGGCCGGAGTTACGGCGTCGTTCGGCGGCGGCCAGCAGTCGAGGGCGGCGAGCACATGGGTAAACGCGGGCTCCGCCGTCGTCGTCGCGGCAGACGATCCCTCGTGTATCTGGCTCGGCGTTCCAGATGGAGCGGCGGTCTCGGGTGGCTCGGTGACGGTTTCGAGCGCAGCTACGCCCCTTAACTTCTATGCGGTAAAGCCGACTCACGTCTGGGCTGGCGGCTCTGGCGACGACTTCGGCACGGCGGAGAACTGGGTTGACGCCTCGGGGGGCGCGGTGGCCGCGGCGCCGTCGCACGATTCCGTGGTGTACATTCCTGCGGCGGCCGCCGCCAACGTCACGAACACGGTCGTGGTCTCGTCCGCGATAGACGTAAAGGAGCTTCATGTCGGCTGCGGCCGCGGAGAGCAGGGCCGGGTTTTCCTCGTCGTATCGCACAAGCTCGAGAACCTCGTGGCGGACAGGCTTGTCGTCCATCCTGGCGCTGTGGTCACGCATTCGGCCACACCTGCCGCGAATGCGCTTGGCGCCGAGGCGTACAGAGCAGCGTTCACGGCAGGCGACATCGACGTCCTTCTCGGCGGCGAGATCAACGTCGACGGCAAGGGCTTCGCCGCGAAGAAGCCCGACACGACATACTACGGCGGAGTAAACCTAGGCTCAGGCGGTTCGTCGCACGGAGGGCACAACCTCAGGGCGGCAATGGCCCTAATATCTGGCGGGCGCAAGGTGTACGACTCCGTGTACTACCCAACCAATTCCGGTGCGGGCTCGTATCTCCTTGCGGGCGGCGGCATAGTCCGCCTTTCGGCAACGGGGCGCATAGCCGTGAACGGAAACATCTCGGCCAACAGCGAGGACAAGGCGTCCTCTGGTCTGGCGGGCGCCGGCGGAGCCGTGCTTCTGGAGGCGCACGACGTCGCGGGCGGCGGCTGCATCTCGGCGAACGGCGGATACTTCTCCGCTGGTTCAAGAGGCAGCGGCGGCAGAGTCGCCGTGCACATGGCGAGCGCGGGCGACGACTTCGACTGCAGGATCACGGCCTTCTCGAACGCCAACGAGGAAAACGTTTCCGGAGGCCCGGGCACTATATACATCCGCCGCGGAGGGCAGAGTCTTTCTCAGGGAGAGCTTATCGTCGACAACTACAATCTCGGCGTTGTCACTAATTCCATCGCCGAGCTGACCGAGGACGACGTGTCGTTCGGCAAGGTTACCATACGCAACAACGGCCGGCTCTACGTGAGGGCCGGCCAGACGATCAGGGTGAATGGCGACTTCGACGTGCGCAGCGGAAGCATCACGAACGCGCCCGGGTCCACTATCGACTTCTCCGGCGCGACATCGGCCACGATAAGGGGCAACGTCGACTTCTGCTCTTTCGTCTGCACGAACTCCGCCGCTTCGCTCTCCTTCGACACGCCGGACGGCGGGCACGTCGGCATACAGCCGAACGGCCAGCTGAAGATTGCGGGCGACTCGACGCGCCTCCTCCCGATGAGGCCAGAAGGCAGCTCCGCCACCTGGAACCTCGCCATCGGCCCAGACGCCGATGTCGACGTGACGTACGCGACGATTGGCGGCTGCGACGCGAGCCACGGCGACCTGGCGCTCGTCGCCAAGCGCTCTGAGCCGCTCGCCGGATATACGAACACCAAGGTCGTCTTCCAGGGCGACATCGACGAAGGCGAGGAGATCTCGTGGACGGGCGCCGCGTCGTCCGACGACTGGAACGAGCCGGAGAACTGGCTTGACGCCAAGGGTCGCAGGAGACTGCCTGTCCCTACCGACGTCGTCACGATACCGGCGTCCCTGGCGTACTTCCCGGCCGTCCTCTCCGGCAGCGTCTCCGTAGGCGAGCTCAATGTCGCGGGCGAGCTGACGCTCTCCAACTGCGTCTTCTGCGTCGGGCAGGCAGCTACGGTAGCCGGGTCGCTCGAGCTTGGCGACGGAACGCACTTCGTGTGCTCGAACGATTTCGTCTTCGCGCAGGGCTCGGTGCTCTCCGCCTCCGAATTCTCGTTCGTCGAGTTCGCAGGCCCGGCGGCGCAGGCGTTCAACCCTCGCGGCCACGAGTTCGGCTGCGTGTATGTGCTGAAGAGCGCCGGCTCCATTGCGTTCTCTGCCGGCCTAGAGGCCAGGTGCCTCTACATCGCCCCTCCGTCCGGGCCGCTCTCTGCTACGTTTGCCGCAGGGTCGCTCGTCGATGTCGCCTACTTCGTGGCAGACGGCCTTGGCCCTGCCGAAAGCTCGCTCTCGCTCGGCTCTTCCGCTGCAGGAACGCCGTGGATGCTCAAGGTAGGCAGGCACGCCTTCGCGAGCGCCCTGGCCGTTGCCGACTGCGACGCTTCGGAAGGGCGCACTGTCGCGGCAAATGCAAACTGCGCCGGAATCTCCAGCGAAGGGAGCTGCGACAACTGGACGTTCGCCGCGGACTCGAAGATCTGGACGGGCGCGGCGAGCGACGTCTTCTCGGCCGCCGCGAACTGGTCGCCGGCGGGTGCGCCTGGCTCCGGCTCTGACCTCCTCGTGTTCGACAGCGCGACATCCTTGAAGATTTCCTCCGCAACCTCCGTCAATTCCCTTGCCATCTATTCCCCCGACAAGACGATATTGGCGACCAACAACGCAGAGCTCGCCGTCACAGGCGACTTCACGGTAGAAGGCCACGTCACCGCTTCGCTGAACAATCCGATCGCGGTTGGCGGCAGCGTGCTCTTCGGAAACAAGGCAGTCATAACGCACGCCGGCCCTGTGAAAACGCCTACCTCCGCAGTCGACATTTCCTCGGCTGGCGACTTCACAATTGTCGCGGGCGCAACAATTGACGTCCACGGCAAGGGCTACTCGGCAGGGAACGGGCCTGGTGCTGGCGGCGGCGCAAACGGGCCGATCACTGCGCACGGAGGGTCATGCAGCTCGACCTCCTTCTCGATTACTCACTGCTACGGCTCCATCCTCTCGCCTTCGCTTTGGGGCTCGGGCGGGTTCGTTTCGCAGGGCTCCAACGGCGGCGGCCTTGTCACGCTTTCAGTCGGCGGTACATTGACGCTCGACGGAGTCATAAACGCAAACGGGCTTGATAATCCGCGCTCGGGGTCCGGCGGCTCGGTGTACATAACGTGTGCGCGGCTTTCCGGCCCAGGCGTCGTTACGGCGAATGCAGGGTATGCGAACGACAACTACAGCGGCGGCGGCGGCCGCATAGCCATTGTGCAGACGGCGGCGCGCGACTTCTCGGCGTTCACGGGCCATGTCGCCGCAATCAACAACTATCGCTCGGTGGCGTCGGGCGCGGGCACGGTGTTCAAGAAGTCGGTGGGCGAAGGAGGCACTGTGGTCGTGAGCAACACGTTCTTCTGCGCGGTTGCGATAACCGAGTTCCCGATGGCCGCCGACGGCGATCCAGCGACGGCGTACAAAGACGTGTCGTTCGTCGTGCCGACTAATGCGACGCTGAGCCTCGTGGCCGACTGCACGATAGCCGACCTCGACCTGCAGAGCCTGACGTCGAAGATCGAGCTTAACGGACATACGCTTAGGGTGAAGTCGCCGAAGCACAACAAGGGGCGCGGCTGGGGCGCGTCGTACCAGAGCCTCGTCACGGAGGACGGCGGGGCGATACTGTGGCAGCCAGGCTTTGCCATAACCGTAAGGTAAGTAAGGAGAATGGACATGAAAACATTGATGGCATATTGCCTGTCTGCGGCGGCGCTCTGTTGCGGAGCGGCCCCGGCGAAGGCACCCGCCGCGAACACGGCAGCGCGCATAAAGGAGCTCAAGGAGATTGCCGACGCGAACTGGTGCTCGTACAACTGCTGGTGCAACTGGTACGACATGAGGTACATGAAGGGCGCGTCCGACGAGGAATGCGACAGGGCATTTGTGCTCTGCACCAACGCCGTGACGGAGCTTGAGCTGCTGCAGGAGAAGGTCGGCCAATGGCCGTTCGAGCTCGGGAGGGCGCTTCTCTTCAAGGGCGAGTTCCGTTCCGCAGCCGCCGCCTTCGACAGGGCGCTCGGGCGGCTCGGGCAGGGCAGATGGGAGTGGGCCGAGGCATACTACCTCAAGGCGTCGGCCCTCTTCGGCGCGGGCGACAGGGCCGCGGCGCTTGCGGCGCTCAAGGAACTTGACGCCCTGAAGCTCACGACGTCGCGGCGCGGCGCGCACAACCCGGCGCTGAGCGCGCGTTCCGCCATCTACTACCTCGAAGGCAAAGACATGGACATCCTGGACCTGCCCGTCGATTCCGGCGCGATGCCTTTCCCGGAGCCGCGCAAGGCGACATACGGCGGCAAGTTCGCCTCTCCGAAGGGCATCTCCGTGTCGACGTCCGGCATAGCCGCCGCCGACGTGCGCGTGAAGCTCCTGGAGGCGCGGCTCTCGAAGTTCGGGTTCAAGGTCGGCCTCGGCGGCGAATACAAGATCGGCCTCTCGGTCAAGGTTGACGCGCCAGTCGACAAGCCCGAGGGATACCTCCTCGAGATCGGCGAGAAGGGCGCCTCCGTCGAGGCGCGGGATGCGCAGGGGCTTCTCTGGGGCGTCGTCTCGCTTCTGCAGTGCGTCGACCGCGAAAAGCGCGCCATCCGCGAATGCCGCGTCGAGGACTGGCCAGAGACTGCGAGGAGGGGCTTCCTCTCGTCGTGGTGGGTGCCTACTCTCGAGTACGCGCTCTTCAACAAGATAAACTCGGTCGACGTGCAGACGCACCCGACATACAATTTCCACTTCGACCCGCTGAGCCTGTGGATCGAGGCAGAGCAGGCCAGGCGCTTCTCTTCGTTCGGCCTTGACCTCTACTATGGCATCTCGTGGCTCACGATGTATCCGCAGCTTCCCATCTGCAGGGAAAGGACGCTCGAGTTCCGCGTAGAGGTCTGCAAGCGCTACGCCGCGTCGGGCGCGGGCGTGTACTTCCCGTTTGACGATGGGCGCTTCCCGCTCAATCCCCTCGACCTCGAGAAGTACGGCGCCGCGCGCAACTGCGACGCCGACCACCTGAACGCGATCTTCAGGGCCGTCAGGAAGGAGTATCCCTCCTTCAAGATGATCTTCTGCCCTCCGTTCTACTGGGGTCCTGATTCTCAGGCGAAGTACCCTGAGGAGAGGGAGCCGTACCTGAAGTCGCTTGGCGACAGGCTCGACCCCGAGATCGACGTGTACTGGACCGGCCCCATGGTCAAGGGCTTCGACAAGACGAAGCGGCAGGTCGAGTGGTATTCAAATCTCGTAGGGCGCAAGCCGTACATCTTCCAGAACGGCGTGGGCGCCCACAACCTCGTAGGCTACACGATAGACACCGTGCCGATCGGCCGCTGGCACTACAAGGGCTTCTACTCCGACATCGCGGGCTACCACCACAATTCCCATACGCCCGTCGGCCAGTCGCGCACGGCGACGATCTGCGACTGCCTGTGGAACCCGGACGCCTTCGACGAGAGGCGCTCGATACGCCGCGGCTTCGGGCAGCTCGTCGGGACGCGCGCGTACGACATGCTCGAGCCGGGGCTTTCCGCGCTCGCGTACTTCGACAAGTACAAGTACGGCGCCCCGACGGTCGACATCCTGAAGGAGGACGTGGCCGACCTCGAGCGCAAGGTCGCGCTGGCGCGCGAGTGCTGGCGCGCCGCCACCAACTTCAACCCGGCGGTCGCGTGGTACGGCGAATACGGCAGGGGAATCGGCTTCGCGGAAAAGGCCCTTGCAGCCGCGAAGAACCCGCCGGACCTGATGAAGAAGTACCAGCCGGACATGCGCAGGACGGCGGAGCTCGCGGCG
Organism: Verrucomicrobiota bacterium; assembly: GCA_016280825.1. Lineage (GTDB taxonomy): Bacteria > Verrucomicrobiota > Kiritimatiellia > RFP12 > UBA1067 > UBA1067. The sequence continues at coordinate 4,519 of JAEEHL010000208.1, read as the reverse complement.
GAAGAGGCGGGCTTCGACGCGGCCAAGGGCGACATGCTCTTCACGGCGGCCGACATGTTCGGCACCGCGCAGATATTCAACTACGCGGCCGACAGGTTCACTGCGGGCGAGGAGAAGCGCTTCGTAAGGTGCATGCGCGGCTCGGCTACGGGCATCGACAAGATGTCGTTTTCGTTTGTCTGCGACCCGTTCCCTCCGCCAGGCGACTACAGTCTTTCGCTCTGCTGCCTCAAGGACGAGGGGGAGAAAAAGGCGGACATAGCGGTGATCCTGAACGGCCAGACGGTCTTTAGGGGCGAGCCGGCGCTAACGAGCGGGCGCTACAGCGTCTTCAAGGTCAAGTTGCCGTTTGAGCGCCTCAAGCGCGGCAACTCGCTCTCGATAGTCAGCATGACGGAGGGCAGCAACCCGCAGGGCACGCCGTGGTTCATGGTGAACTACGCGGTGGTACATAAGTAGTCAGGGGTCAGGGGTCAGGGGTCAGGGGTCAGTAGTCAGGGGTCAGGGGTCAGTCAGCAGTTAGCGGTTTGCAGTACGGCTGAAATAATGATATAATACGCAGAAATCTTGACAAACAGGGAGAACGCAACAGAATGAACGCCGAACTTTTGAAGCTCGCACATGAGAAGATACCATCGGTTCCAGTGCTCGTAAACCTCATATCGAAGCGCGAGCATGAGCTGATCAACGGCGCAAAGCCCCTCATTCGCCCGAAGAACCTCGACGAGGACAAGTGCGACATCGCGCTCCGCGAAGTCGCCGAGGGCAAGCTCATCGCGCAGATCGACTTCGACGCAATCGCCAAGGCGGAGGCGGCCAAGACGAAGTGGAGCTCGAAGGACGTCAACACGAACACGCTTCTTGCCGACTAAGAGGCGGCTCTCTTGGCCGATAGGAAGTTCAATCCGACGCTGGCCGAGAACAGGAAGGCCAGACACGACTATACCGTGCTCGAAAGTTTCGAGTGCGGTATTTGTCTTGCCGGGACCGAGGTGAAGAGCGCGCGCCGCGGCGGCGTCTCCCTCGCCGGCTCCTACGCGGCGGTTCTCGGCGGCGAACTCTGGCTTGTCGGCGCCGACATCGCGGCGTATGAGTTCGGCAACCGCTTCAACCAGCCATCCAAGCGCAACCGCAAGCTCCTCGTCCATGCGCGCGAAGTGCGCGACATGAAGATGAAGACCGAGGCGAAGGGCCTCACCCTCGTGCCGCTGAAGATGTACCTGAAGGGCGGCAGGATAAAGATCGAGCTCGGCGTGTGCCGCGGCAAGGCGCTCCACGACAAGCGCGACGCCCTGAAGAAGAAGGCGATGAAGCGCGACATGGAGCGCATGTAGGCCATGGACGCCGAGGCCCATGAATTCGGCATCGGCAGGGTGACGCGTTTCTATGTGCCGCTCCTGCTGCAGGGCTTTTCCCAGTCGCTTACGTATCCGCTCGTCGCCGGCATCGTCTCGCACGGCCCGGACGGCGTGAACGGCCTTACCGCGTTTGCGCAGGGGCAGATAGTGATGTTCCTCGTCGGAGCCCTCGGCGGCGGGCTCGTGACCACGGGTCTCATGTTCGCGAAGACGCGCAAGGGCTACTGCGAGTTTAGGCGCCTTAACTCGTTCATGATGGCGGCGCTTCTCCTCCTGCAGTGCCTGCCCGCCGTCCATCCTTTCGACAAGTGGGTGTTCGAGGGGTTCTTCGCGCTTCCTCCCGACCTTGCGCAGACGGCGAGGTGGACGCTTCTCTATGGCGTCGTCATGTACGGGTTCTTCTTCCTGCGCAACCTGCCGATGGTCGTTCTCTTCAACAACCTCGAAAGCGGCAAGGCGAACATCGCGACGTTTCTGAGGATTATCGCGACTCTCGCGCTTGCGGTGCTCCTGCCGCGCCTCTCGCTTGTCGGCGCGGGCTGGGGGCTTTTCGCGCTCACGGTTGGCTGCGGCGTGGAGTATGCCGTGACGTGGCTCTTCGCAAGGCGCTACGTGCGCGAGCTCCCGGGCGAAGACGTAGGGGAGCACGTTTCGCTTGCCGAGCAGCTGAAGTTCACCTTGCCGTTGTCGCTCGGGGGATTCCTTCTCATGCTCTCTCCGCTTCTCATCGCCGCGTTCGTCGGGCGCAGCGAGAACGCGCAGGACATGCTCGCGATACACTACGTGACAATCGGCGTCGCGAACCCGGTGGCGTTCGCTGCGCTGCGCATGCAGACGGTGGCGATCGAGTTTCCGCCGGCGGGGAAGGGCGACAGGCGGCTTATGTGGTACTGCGTCCTTTCCGGCGCGGTTCTCGGGCTTATTCCGCTCGTGTTCGCGGCAACGCCCGCCGGCAATTGGTACTTTGGCTCGTACCAGAACGTGCCGCCGCGCCTCGTCGGCATAGCGATGCTTGCAACGGGCATATATTCCCTGATAGCCATAGTGCAGACTCTCCGCGCCAGGATGGAGGGGCTTGCCGCGCTCTGCAAGCGCCCAGGGGCCGTGATGTGGGGGCAGTTTGGATATACGGCGGCCCTTTTCACCACGCTTTTCGTGACGCTCAAGGTCGGCGTCGCCGGCTGGCTGATGGCAGTCTCGGCAATATTCATCGCGCCAGCCGTCGCCGGTCTTGTTGTCTGGGCAGCCATTTCCACGCGTAATGCAGTTAAATAATTCTCGCGCACCTTCCCTTGCTCACTCATTACTCCCCCTACCCCTGACTCTTGAGCCCACGTGTTTACATTTGGCGGTTATTTTGATAAACTAGCGGTCAAACCCTAGGCATATCCTGACTTGAGCAAAGGAGAAAGATGAAACATGCATTGTTGATGGTGTTCTCGCTTGCCTTGGCGGCGCCTTGTCTTTGTGCAGCTGACGCGGCAACAGTCGATCCAAAGGCGGCTGCAAAGGAGAAGGCGAAAGCGGCCGCCGAGGACAAGACCAAGAGAATGGCCGCGATGAAGGCCGCCTCCGAGGAGAGGGCGAGGAAGGTTGCCGAGCAGAAGGCCCAGCGCGAGGCCGCCGCGAAGGCCCAGCGCGAGGCAAAGGAGCGCGCGAAGAAGGAGGCGGAGGAACGCAAGCAGAAGGCCGAGGCGCTTCGCAAGGAGATATACCAGTACTACGGCTACGCCACTTGCTGGGATACGTGGTTCAGGAAAAAGTGGACAAGCGACAAGAACTCCGACAAGCCCCTTGCCCAGGAGGAGCTCGACAAGCTCGTCGACAAGAACATCGAGCTGCGAGGCCAGATATGCGATCTCGCCCCCGACGACCTTGCCTCGAAGCTTGAGTACGGCGAGGCGCTCATGTTCCGCAAGAGGTTTGCCGAAGCGCGAGAGGCTTTTGCCATCGCCGCCGAGAAGTGCCTGCAGCGCAAGTCGCCCGACCGCTTCGTCATTTCTCGCGCCGAGTATCACATAGCCGAGACGTATTACGCGGAGGGCAATCTCGAAAAGACGATAGAGACGTTGAAGAGACTTGTCGACCGCCATCTTGTGACGGTGAAGAGGGGCTCCATCAACTGGGCTTTCCGTGCCAGGACGAGCTACCATTTCCTTGTCGGCAATGTGCCATTGACGGAGGGCTTCCCGAAATGGACTGGCGCGAAGGCGTTCCCGGAGGCGCAGAAGGCCGACTACACCGAGAAGTTCGCGGCGCTTTCCGACATTGCCGTGAAGCTTGAGGGCGTCAAGGCGGAAGACGCGCGGGTGAAGCTCCTCGTCCGCAAGCTTGGGAGCCGCGGCATCAACGCCGCGGTCGGCGGCAAGGGCGCGTACAAGGTGACGCTCGCGCTCGACCCGAAGGCGAAGGTCGAGAAGAAGGAGGGCTACACGCTCGACATCGGCGAGAAGGGCGCGGAGGTGCGCGCCAGGGACCTGCAGGGCGTTCTCTGGGGCGTTGTCTCGTTCATCCAGTGTTTGAAGGACGGCGAGAAGGCCGTCCGCATCTGCAAGATCGAGGACTGGCCCGACACGGCGCGGCGCGGCTTCCTGGGCGGCGGCATCTGGGTGGGCTGCACGGAGTTCGCGCTTTTCTCGAAGATGAACTCCGTCACGATCCAGGGCGGCCATCCGCTTTCGACCGGCCGCGACACTCCGCTCAACATCTACCAGTGCGAGGCGCTTTCGCGGCAGTTCAGGGAATACGGCCTCGAGCTCTACTTCGGCATAACGAACTTCACCGAAGGCCTCTCCTGGGCGTATTGCTGGCGCGGGTTCCTGGCAATGCAGATCGAGAGGTGCTCGATGTTCGCGAAGATGGGCGCGGGCATCTACTACCCGAACGACGACATCCGCTACCCCGCCCACAAGGACGATCTTGCGACCGGCAAGAACCCATCGGACTTCGACGCCGAGCACATCCTGAAGCTGTACAACGCAGTGAAGGCCAAGTACCCCGATTTCAAGATGATCTACTGCCCGCCGTTCTACTGGGGGCCTGATTCCTCCGCGCCGTATCCCGACGACCGCGACAAGTACCTAAAGAGCCTGCGCATCCTCCCGCCGGAGCTCGACCTCTACTGGACGGGCGGCCAGGTGAAGGGCTACAACAAGTCGAAG
>JAEEHL010000026.1 GCA_016280825.1 Verrucomicrobiota bacterium | reverse complement strand
GCCGAGACGGGGAACGGTAGCGAGACCGAGACCTCGCGCCGCGCGACGAACTCCTACAGAGAGGCGGAACGCGCTCACGTAAAGGGCCGCAGCCGAGCGGACTTTAGGTTATTTGAGGCGAGATGCGCTGGACTCGCCCCCGAAGGCGTATAAGTATACGTCGAGCGGGGCGACGGACGCGCATCTCGCCCAAAGAAACAAGGGAGCACGGTTGCCCTTTACTTGAGCGCACGTTGGAAAGGCAAGGGAGGCCAAGACAGCAAGGTAGTCCTGGGCAGCAGATGACGATTTAGTTTCAACTCCGTTTTTTACTTTTATTTGTTGCATTTGCGTGGCAATAATGGTAAAATAGCGGAAATCAAAACTGGAGAGGGGAAAAGATGAATCTCAATAGACGCGATTTCTTCAAGGGTGCCGCGGCAGTCGCGGCGGCAGGGGCGCTTGTTCCGCGCGACGCGCTCGCGCATGCCCCGAAGCCCAAGGCGCGCAACAACCCGATCTGGCTCATGACGAGTGCATTCCCCGACGACGACTTCGACGGCGTCGTAAAGCGCGCGCTCGCGCTCGGCGCGCAGGGCCTTGAGCTTTGCGTGTTCGCGAGGGACACGAACCGCTCCGACCACATCGCGACGCACCTCGACTACGAGAACTTCACGCTCGAGAAGGCGAAGTACGTGGTCGACACCTGCAACCGCACGGGGCTTCGCATCTCCGTGGGCGCCTACCAGAACCTCATCGGCGGCGACGAGGCGTACCAGGTGAAGAACCAGGACCACATCCTGAAGCTCGTGCGGATCGCGGCGATGCTCGGCGGCGACGCGAACGACGTCGTCTGCGGCACGTTCGTAGGCTACGACACCAAGATCGGGCGCACCGACGGCGGCTTCGAGAAGAACCTCGCGAAGTTCAAGAAGGTATTCACGCCAATCCTCAGGTACGCCAAGGGCCTCGGCGTCACGCTGTGCGTCGAGAACTGCCCGATGGAAGGGTGGGTGCCGGGGTCTTCGCCCGACTGCTACTGCAACCTCCCCGGGTGCCTCGCCGCGAGGAAGCTCATGTACGCCGTCCTGGACGACGACTCGAACCTGCAGGAGACGTACGACCCGTCGCACGACATCTGGCAGCACATCGACCCGAGCGACGTCATCAACGCCATGGACTTCAGGAAGCTCCGCCGCGTCCACGTCAAGGGCACGCGCAACTTCACGAACGACGAGGAGGCGGTGAACTGGGGCAGGCTCTTCCCGATCCAGCGCGTCGACCCGGCGCTCGCGAAGAAGGCGGGCATCCCCGTCATGCCGCCGGACGACAAGGGCGGCAACTGGGACCGCCTCAACTACGAGCCGCGCCTCCCCGGCTTCGGCGGCAGCGACTCCTGCGACTGGGCGAAGTTCCTCGAGACCCTCATGGCGAAGGGCTATTCAAGGCCGTTCGTCATCGAGAACGAGGGCTGCAACTCGTCGCATACAGGCAACATGGGCGCGACGATGCAGGGCTTCAAGGCGACGATTCTCAACACGGCTCCCGTCGTGTGGCCGCTCGGCCCCGACGGATACGCGTTCGACGCCTCGGCACTGAAGCCGATGAAGGCGGCGAAGGACGCCGGGCGCGTCGTCTCGATGAAGGATCTTATCTGACACAAACCAAAGAAAGGCAAAACAAATGAAGGCATCAAGAAGAGGGTTCATCCGCGGGCTTACCGGCATTACCGCGCTCGGCGCAGGCGGGTGCTTCTCGATAGGGCGCGGCGGCAACGGCAAGATCCGCCTCGCGGCTGTCGGCGTAATGGGCAAGGGCTACAGCGACTGGACGCCCATGGTCAAGTCTGGGCTCGCGGAGATGGTGGCGTTCTGCGACGCCGACTACGCGATGCGCGAGAAGGCGCAGCTCAAGCTCGCCCAGGACGGAATCGCCGTCGACATGTACGAGATCCCGTTCTACACCGACTACCGCAGGCTCCTCGACGACATCTCGACCGGCAAGCTCAAGGTCGACGCGATGACGATCTCCACGCCCGACCACGTGCATGCGCCCGTCGCGATCGGCGCGATGAAGGAGGGCATCCACGTCTACGTGCAGAAGCCCCTCGTGAGGACCCTCTGGGAGCTCGACTACTTCAACAAGACCGCGATCGACAACGGCGTCGTCGTGCAGATGGGCAACCAGGGCTCGTCGCTCGACTCCATGCGCCGCTGCACCGAGGTTCTCCAGAGCGGGATCATCGGCGACGCGAAGGAAGTGCACGTCTGGACGAACCGCCCCGTGTGGCCGCAGGGCAAGGCGGTAGCCGAGTGGGTGAACGGCCACAAGAAGTCCGACCCGAAGCGCCCCGGTCTCAACTGGGACGCCTGGCTCGCGACGGCGGCGAAGCGCCCGTTCCTCGACCAGTACCCGAAGGACGCAGACGTGTACGACCCGTGGAATCTCGGCAAGAACGTCTACCACACGTTCACGTGGCGCGGATTCTTCGACTTCGGCGCCGGCGCCTTCGGCGACATGGCCTGCCACACGATGAACCTCGCCTTCCGCGGGCTTGAGCTCGCAGACGTCTCCGACGCGGAGTGCACGATGGTGGAGTCCGACAACGACGTAGCCTATCCGCTCAAGTCGGTGGTGAAGCTCACCTACAGGGAGCGCGATTCCAAGGTCCGCCCCGGAGTGAAGCTCCCGGCGGTGACGCTCTACTGGTACGACGGCAACGTGAAGCCCGACGCCTCTATCATGCCCAAGTGGGCCGCGACCCACGAAGGCAAGGTGCCAGACACCGGCTGCTACATCATCGGCACGAAGGGCGCGGTGCTCATGCAGGACGACTACGGCGCCAAGTGCGCTGTCGCCCTCAACGACGAGAAGGAGTTCGTCGACATCTTCAAGCACGAGGCCGCGAAGGTCGTCCCGCGCTCGATTGCGTTCTGCGGCGGCTCCGCGACTGTCGAGGGCGGCAAGTCCACAGTTGAGATGAAGGGCTTTGCGGAAGGCCACTACGCCGAATTCCTGCACGCCATACGCGGCGAAGGCCCCGTGCACGCGCAGACGCATTCGCGCTGCTTCTCCGACATCGAGTACTGCGTGCCGCAGATGGAGGGCATCCTCGTCGGCTGCATCGCGCAGAGGCTCCCCGGCAGGAAGCTCAACTGGTGCTCGGCCTCCCAGAAGTTCGACAGCGACATCGCCAATTCCTTCGTGAAGCCCTTCATCCGCAAGGGGTGGGAGTTCTGAGAACGACGCTTGCATTGAATACGGCGTTTTTGGTATAATACACAGGTTTGCGTCTCGAAAGAGGCCACTTTAGCTCAGTCGGTAGAGCACTTCCTTGGTAAGGAAGAGGTCGTCGGTCCGATTCCGATAGGTGGCTCCATTCGGGGCGCATGCGAAGGAAACAACAACTCACAGGAGTACAGAAATGGCTAAGGAAACATTCGATCGCGGCGGAAAGCCGCACGTGAACGTCGGC